>WGBH01000373.1 GCA_015494435.1 Thiotrichaceae bacterium
CTGACATGGATGAAGGAAGTTGGAAATCGTGTTGAAAAAGAAGAAAATGCCATCAATTCATCTAAAGCCTTGAAGAATGACGATGACTCCCTAAAGCTAATGAGAAAACGAGAGCTAGTAGTAAAAAATATTTATAAACAAGGGGTAGAGTTAGAACAGAAACAAACGAAATTACAACTTTTGACAACGGTAATTGATTATAAGCTGACTAAAACAGCTAAGGGTGCTGCCATCTTGGTTGAAAAAGCAGATGAAACATTGCGCTATAGTTGGAAAAATATTGTGACATGGCTCAATGCTTCTCTTTTTTCTATTGGTGGCACACCCGTAACGCCTATTGGTCTTTTGCGCTTTTTCTTTATACTTTTTATTGGCTGGTTTTTATCACGTATTTTTCAACACACGATTAAAAAAGTCAATAATCGTACTTATGGTGGAATGCAAGAATCCTCTATTGTAACACTTAGTCGCATTGCGAGTGTCGTTTTAGTCGGCATTTCATTATTAATTGGTTTTTCTAGTCTTGGTATAGATGTGACTAAATTAGCACTGGTTGCAAGTGCGCTCAGTGTTGGTATCGGTTTTGGATTACAAAATATTATCAATAATTTTGTCTCAGGTATTATTTTACTGTTTGAACGCAGTATGAAGGTTGGTGATTATATTATGCTAGAGGATGGGACACGAGGTGAAGTCAAGGAAATTAATATTCGCAGTACCGTGATCAATACCAATGATAATATTGATATTATTGTGCCTAATTCTGAATTTGTTAATACTCCTGTTACTAATTGGACTATGAATGAACGCTTTTTGCGCTTAAAAATTCCCTTTGGCGTTGCTTATGGCTCAGATAAAGAATTAGTACGCCGTATTGTGGTAGATGCTGCTTTATCATTACCCTACACCTTAAATCAAATTGAACGGCAATACCCACAAGTGCGCTTAGAAGGTTTTGGTGATAGTAGTTTAGATTTTATGTTAGTTGTATGGATAAAAGCAGAATGGACTAATCGCCCTGGACGAGTAAAAGCCGCTTATAATTGGGAAATTGCAACGACTTTGGAAAAACATGAGGTTGAAATTCCGTTTCCTCAACGCGAAGTGCGCTTGTTGGGTAAATTATCAGCAGAGGTGGCGACTAATGCCTGATTTCTGGTGTACTTTAAGTGTTTGCTTTCTGTTAGCATTAGCGTTAATAAATTCTAATTATCATAGGAAGTAATCGGTGATCAAACAAATTAAAAGCTTCTTTAAACACATTACCTTATTAGACCCCCAATATTCACTTAATATGACCATCGTTTTGCTATTAAGCGTGGTCTCTTTTTATACCTCCTTTGATGGTTTGCGCCATTATATGTTTGGCAATAACAGCGATAATGCTTCATGGGCATTATTAATTTTACTAGCTTTTTTAGTCTTTCTGATTCAATTATTATTGATTGTGGCTTTAATGCGTCTAACTCAACGAATCTCTTTGACTAATAAGATTTCTATGTTGCTACTTTATATGATCGCTATGGGATTTAGTGTCTTCTTAAGTTATAGCTATTGGTATCAAGCGATTCAAGCAGATAACTATGCCTATGATAATTTTAATATCCAACTCGATGAAAGCTTAAGTGATGTTGGAGTTTATCAAGATACCTTTTCTAGTATTAAAAAAATAGCAACTGAACTGGCAGAATACTCTCAAGAAACGGCCTTATTAGAGAAAAACCAGGGTAAAACTTGTGGTGATAACTCTTCTCCTGGAGCAGGACCCCGACTTTCATTGCGTAATAGTGAAGAAAACTTATTTACCTTGATGAATAGTAATATTTCATTATTAAATGATGAAGTTGTACAAAAAATCAATAAATTAGATAGTATTCGCTATGGTTATTCTCCTGATGCAAATATTCAAGAATTACAAAAATCTATGAATGTTGTGATCGCTGAGGTGAATCGTTATAAGCAAAATCCTGATTTAATTAAGGCAAAAAAACAACTAAAGGAGCATAGCGGGGATAATCGAGAAACATTAACCACCTTGCACAATGGCGGTAATCGCACCGTGTCTTGTCCTGATGCCATTATTACTCAAAAAGCACAATTACTATTACGACGTATCAATGACTTGCCTGTCTTAAAAAATATTCGTTTATTTAATTCTCAAGATCAGCGTGAGGTAATGCAACGCGCATTAAAAGTCTTTTTAGTGATTCCTTCTACAATTAAAAATTTACTTTTTTCAAGTGGTGAAGATAATCTAAATAACGCGGTAGGAAAAGATGCAGAAGCCGTTAAATCCAGTGATTTTACCCCTTTAATTTTAGGTGTCATGATTGATTTAATTATCTTTTTTGTCGGTTATGGAAATGGAAAATATTCTCAGCAACGCAATTATCTCAGTGGAAAGTTTCACGGTCAACATTTCAGTGTTAATGATGCGATTAAGATTAACCATGTGTTTAATATTAAGGAATTACGAGAAAATCTACAATGGTATCACCACCAATTAGGACGAAAACATTTAATTATTATTCCTAGCGATGCTTATCGACAATCCAAAGACTTAAATAAACGTAATATTGTGTCACTGATGGAATCTTTATTAGCTAATCGTCGTTTATCATTACAAGCACTGCGAGTACCGTTTGACACCTTGCCAAAAAATATGCGTCGGCGTTTTTCTCATCTACCTAAAGATACTTTGTTTGAGTTTTATTATGCCACTGAAGAGCAATGGTTTGATTTATTGCAGTCGCTAGAAGCAGATGAAATCCTAACCTCCAAAAATACAGCGCCTCAAGACTTTGTTATTTCAACACTTGAGCATCATCAAATGAAAACAGAAGCTTCCGCAACAAATACAGAAGAATCTAGTCTTTCACTTAGAGCAAATGTCATCACAAAAGAGGAGCTTTCTAAAGATAATGAGCCTGAATTTGATCAAGGGCAGAGTAAAGAAAATAAAGTGCAAAAAAAGGATGATGATAGTCATGATTCCAAAAAAGAAGAGGCTCAAAAAACAATTAAAGAAGAAAAGATCGAAAAAAGAGAGTCTTCTAATGCAAGATTAGTAAAAAAGGACATATTAAAAAAGGCATCTCTAAAAAATAAAATAAAAGAACAGAGGGAACAGAAAGAACAGAAAGAACAGAAAGAACAGAAAGAACAGAAAGAACAGAAAGAACAGAAAGAACAGAAAGAACAGAAAGAACAGAAAGAACAGAAAGAACAGAAAGAACAGAAAGAACAGAAAGAACAGAAAGAACAGAAA
>WGBH01000374.1 GCA_015494435.1 Thiotrichaceae bacterium
AAACTAATTGATACCATTATTAAAGGTTAAGATAAGTGATTGTTTATTAGTGATTAATGGTGTTGTGAATGATTGATAAATAAGGTCTTATTTAAAAAGCTTTAACATCAATAAAGGTGCTGAAGCTCTAGCACATCAAACAACATTTTAAAGGCACAGTCCTCTAGGGTTTGATGGAGTTTTTTATAATTTTCTCAAGGATGAGGGAGTACAACAAAATGATTCAACACAATAACATAGGGCAACAAAGTTACCTTGTAGTCGCAGAATTAAATTCTATTTCATTACCTAATAATGATAAAAGCGCGCTGGAAAAACCAAATCCAGTCGATGTCAGTGATTTTAAGCAAGCGATGTCGGATGATTCCAAGAATCCTAATGGATCGGATAGTTCATCATCTGACAAACAAATAGAAAAAATATTGATGATGCTCTTAAAATTATTAACAATGTTAGTTAGTGATAAATTGGGCGACAAGACAAACGGAAAATCCGACTCTACTTCTAACCCCGCTAAGGTTCAAGATGGCAAAATAATGAATGAAAACAAGATTGCTGCGGGTGATGGACAAATTCCCAAACCCTCAGAGCATTTACAGAATTTTAATTTAGGAGGCAAACAAGTAACAATTGGAGGAGATGGTTCTGCTAGTGCATCTGAAGTGGCACAAACAAAAAATACGCTCACAGACCTTTATGCGAATAGCGATAGCTTTAAAAATATGCTAGATAGCTCACCTAATGACTCTTTCGAGGTCTCTGTGGGTCGAAACAATGATAATATGAGCTGGGCAAATGCTGATGGACGTGTTTTTATAAATATCAATGATATTACACCAGGGGCTAACGACAGCTTCCAAGCATTGACAGCACACGAATTTGCACATGCAGGAGTTAATCAACAACATGGAGAAGCAATGAAGCAATTTCAACAAACAGTGGCTCAAGAAGCTTAATTTACCCCCTATTTTTTTCATAATTAAAAGATGATAGGGTTTACTAAGGAAGTTTCAAGTAATGAATTTACCCATATTGCGCTGATTTTTTGTTCCTGATTGGAGCATCTCAAGAGGCACATAGTCGCTCTACGCAACGATTGAAAGGATTCAAACAGGGACAAAAGGGCAAGTAAGATTGGTAGATTCATTGCTTGGAACTTCCTAAGAAACTAAAGCTTGAACTCCAAGGCAGTAAAATTATTGCAAGGAGTCCAAGCTTTTTTATTTTTGTTGTAAAATTCACAGTGCAATATTTCATGGCTACGGATAGACTTAATCGCCTTTTTATTCTTCCATAACCAAGAGATTTAACGATGATTAACTGGGATGATCCACTCAATACCAATAAAAAAAATAATAAACCCATAAAGACACTAACAGAGTCCTATGCGAAAAGCGATGTACTTAATAATGATTTTCAGCAACAAGAAAAAAGTGTAGAAATAATAGAAATAGAGGCAAAAAGCCCTATGGCTAAAACTGTCGATAATTTCCAAAAAACAGCCCACAATGACTATACTAATGCGGATAAAGCTATAAACAATGAACATTATCATTCAAACAAAAAGTACCAAAAGACAAGCCTTAATATTGAATCAATAAAAGTCTCTGACAAAAGTGTTATCAATGGTTTAGCTGATGTTAATCAATTAGCACCATTTAAATACCCTTGGGCGTGGGAATATTTTCTTAATGCTAATAAAAATCACTGGACACCGTTAGATATCAATATGGCACAGGATGTGCATGACTATCAATACAGCTTGACCGATACTGAAAAACATGTTTACGAAAATGTCCTCGCTTACCTCACGACATCTGACATATTAGCAATGCGTAATATTGGCTTAGCCGTGATGGAAAAAATGACCGCGCCTGAGTTGCAAATCTATCAAGCAAGGCAGGTTTATGAGGAAGCATTGCACACTTGGACTTACCAACATTGTATCGAAACCATTGGATTGGATCAGAGTGAAATCTATAATCGCTACCGTGTTGTACCTGCAATCAATGCTAAAATTCAATTAGCCAACCGTCGTTTAAATTCTATTTTACGCAGTGATATTGATCTCACCAATCAGGATGAATTAAATAATTTTATTATGGCGTATAGCTTTTTTGCAGGTATTTTTGAAGGGTGCTGGTTCTATAATGGTTTTACCCCTATTTTTTCATTACAGCGTCGCGGCTTGATGAAAGGTACCTCTGAGCAACTTCAATACATTATGCGAGATGAGGTACTACATGCATCCTTTGGTATTCGTGTGGTAAAACAAATTATGCTTGAAAATGAGGTGACACTTGATCCTAAAGCTATTCGTGCTATGTGGGATGAGTCAGAAGCGGCAGAAATTGGCTATGCTCAATATATATTAAAAGATCCTATCTTGGGCTATAGCGCAAAAGATCATATTGAACAATTTCGTTTTATTGCTAATCGACGAGCAAGACAATTAGGCTTTAAAGAACCCTTCCCTGGTGCAAAAAATTGCACACCGTGGTTGGATGAACAAGCAAATATGCGTAAAGAAAAAAACTTCTTTGAAACACGGGTGACCGAATATCAAACGGGAGGGGCTTTAGATTGGGACTAATTTTGCTTGGATATTTGCCGATTTAAATCTATAATCATAAGTGAATGCATTAAAGAAATAATATAATAAATTAGTATGTTAGCTTTGATTTTAATACAATTAACATCTGTCCTAATGGATAAAATAACACCTTAGGATAGTCTATAAAATTATTTAATTGTTTTTATTTAAGAGAACGTTCATGAAAAATAAATTGCTAACAACACTTGCATCCTCTGCTTTAATCCTTTCGGCGACTGCTTTAATCGCATCTGAGCCAGAACAAAGTACTTCTAAAGAAGTTAAAGCCCCTATTGCGACGAAAACCACACCCGCTACTCCCCCTGTAGAGGCTAAAACACCTGCTGATAAAAAAGAAGCGCCTATAAGCACAACACATTGGGGATACGAAGGTGCAGGTGCTCCTGAAAATTGGGGTAAATTGTCACCTAAGTTCTCCGTATGTGCGACAGGTCGTAATCAATCACCTATTGATCTTAAAAATAGTGTAGATGCAGATTTACCCCCAATAAACTTCAAATACAATATGCTTTCACCTGCGGACATTATCAACAATGGGCATACCGTACAGGTTAATTTATGGTCAGGTGGCGAGATAACACTAGATGGTGAACAATTTACATTAAAACAATTTAACTTTCATACACCCAGCGAACATACCATTAATGGCAAAAAATTTCCTTTAGAAATGCAGTTAGTGCATTTGAATAAGAAAAAAGAAATTGCCATCGTTGCCATCCTATTTGAACCTGGTAAAGACGATGATCTTTTAACCACATTATGGAAAAACATTCCATTAAAAGCAGGAGAATCTCATAAACTGGATGCAAAAGCATTGAAAACAATGGAATTTGAGAGCAAATTAAACAGCTATTATCGTTTTAATGGTTCTTTAACTACACCACCTTGTACTGAAGGTGTTCGTTGGATTGTAATGAAAAATACGCGTCATGTATCGCAAGCGCAAGTATTGACCTTCCAAAAAGCGTTAACACACTCTAATAATCGTCCTGTACAAGCCATAAATGCACGCGTTATTGTTGAATAAATTACCTTGATGCAGTTTTACACTGATCCTATCTTGTATTTTTTAGAGGGCATTAGTAGACTGCAAACACAATCTGAATTTTTAGTGATCACTAAAAATTCTTAGGGCTAAAGAGTCCTTTATTTTTATAAGAGTGGAGAGTTTCATGGTAAGTGGAAGTATGGTGGCCTTAATCACCCCTATGACTGATGATGGCGGTATTGATGAAGAGGCACTAGAAGCTTTGGTCGCTTTTCATTTGCAAAATCAAACCGATGCTATTATTGCAATGGGAACAACAGGTGAATCGGCAACATTGACGCATAAAGAACATCGTCATGTGGTTAAACGGGTAGTACAATTAGTCAATGGAAAAATTCCTGTTATTGCAGGAACAGGCTCTAATAACACCATGGAAGCATTGGATTTAACCACTGCTGCAAAACAAGATGGTGCCGATGCCTGTTTATTGGTAACACCTTACTATAATAAGCCCACGCAAGAAGGGCTTTACCAACATTATAAATTCATTGCCGATAAAGTCGCGATACCACAAATATTATATAATGTGCCAGGTCGTACAGGCTGTGATTTATTGCCAGAAACCACCGCTCGCTTAGCCGATATTGAAAATATCATTGCGATTAAAGAAGCAACAGGTAATTTAGAGCGCGCCAAAGAGACCTTAGCCTGTTGCGGAGATCGACTAGATGTATTCAGTGGCGACGATGCCACCTCTATTGATTTAATGTTAATGGGAGGTAAGGGTAATATTTCTGTCACTGCAAACTTAGCCCCACAGGCTATGCACGATTTATGTGAAGCAGCATTAGCAGGTGACCGCGCTAAAGCAGAAATCATTAATGCTTCTCTGTTAGGCTTGCATAAACAACTCTTTTTAGAGTCAAACCCTATCCCAGCTAAATGGGCACTGTATAAAATGGGATTCTGTGGTCAAGGAATTCGATTACCATTAACCGTATTTGCAGAGGAATATCATCAACCGTTATTAGAAGCCATGAAAATAGCGGGAATTGAGGTATAGTTTTACCACTCTATTTGTCAATATGGATTATAAAGGCTGAAGTATGAAAAAAGTGATCATTGTAGGTTCTATTCTATTTTTATCAGCAGGTTGTTCAACCGTAGATAACTTAACCGATACGACAAATGGCATTAATTATAAACAAAGCAGTGCAATCAAAACATTAGAATTCCCACCTGATCTTACTACCCCCGAATTTGATACCGCTTTTATCATACCTTCCTCGGGTAGTGTGCGTGCATCATCGGTCAATAATGGCATAGTTGATCGCTATTCAGGACGAGACATTAAAGTACTAACCACATCAAACGATATGCGCATAGGCAGTAGTGGCACTATGCGCTGGTTAGAGGTAGACACCTCTGCCAATAAACTATGGCCTAAAATACGGGATTTTTGGCGTTCCTTAGGCATTAAAGTGCTTAAAGATGAGCCTCGTATTGGCATTATGCTAACCGAATGGGCACAAAACCAAGCAGGTTTACCCAAAGACTGGCTACGACAAGTATTAGGAGGTCTCTTTAAAAACAGCTTTGATGCAGGAACACGTGATCAATATCGCATTCGTGTTGAGAAAATAGAAGATAATAAAACACGCATTTACTTAAGTCATAAAGGCGCAGAAAAAGTTATTACTGAAACGGGTGTTGGTTGGGAATTACGCCCCCCAAAAAAAGAGCTAGAAGCAGAAATGCTAAATCGCCTACAAGCTTTCCTGCAAGGGGATAAATACACTAGAACTCGAAATAGCACTAAAACCGACGCAACACAAACCTCTATCTTAGTCACTTTAATTACAGAAGATGATCATCCCCTTTTACAAATCCATGAAAATTACAAGGAAGCATGGGTACGTACAGGAATAATGCTAGAACGTATGGACTTAATGATCGAATCTCGCCAACAATCTCAAGGTATTTATAAGGTAGTTTATAATGGCAATGAAACCGTAGAAAAAACAGGCGGTTTTTTCTCCAATTTATTCAAAGGCAAGCAAACCTTTTTAAGCAAAGGCACTGCATACCAAATCCATATCAGAGATGCAGGTCGCTTGAGTGAAGTGAAAATCATGGATAAAGAAGGCAAACCATTAGCCCCTGATCAATCAAAGAAAATACTAGCGCGTTTAAAACAGGAATTTGACCGTTAAGGAATGCAAACGCTCCTATAGCTAAGCACGACGGGGTATACCTAAGCGCGATAGGGCATGTTACCCCGTCGCAATGTTTCTGTTTTCCATCCCGTCATTGCGAGAAAAACTGTCCAATCTAAGGCGCTTCCAAATAATAAATATACCCATATTAGGCAGATTTTTTGCTTCTGATTGGATTATCTCAAGAGGCGCATAGTTATTCTATGCAACGATTGAGAGGATTCAAGCAGGGATAAAAGAGCAAATAGGATGGGTATATTTATTACTTGGAAGCGCCTAGCTGCAAGACTTCTTTAAAACATTCCAACGGGATTATAAACCCCGTCGGGCTAAGTTGATGACAAAAAAGCTGAAGCTTTCACTCCTTTTATTAAGTGCGATGGCGTTACAAACCTAGTCGTGCTAAGTGGGAAATACAAAACTCCCCTACCCCATCATTGCTTTTTGACGCATACGTTGAAATTCTGCTTCTTTTTTAATAGCCAATAACTCTCTTTCATCAGCATCCATCGCATCTTCTTCCTCTTCTTCTATCGGTGCAAGTTGTAGCGCATCAAGCGCAAAGGCCGCTGGCGTTCCACCATCTCCTTCCTCCTCATTATCCCCCTTTGATGCTGCTAAGGTAGCAGGATTTTCTAATAGATTGATTTTTACCTTAAGGTTATTCGGTGAATCAGCATTACGCATCATTTCATCATAAGAAATAACGCCTTCTCTGTATAATTTAAACAGATGACTATCAAAAGTTTGCATACCAATATCTTCAGAACGCTCCATCACCTCTTTAATAGCATGAATATCACCTTTCATAATTAATTCTTGAACAGTAGAAGTACCAAGTAATATCTCAATCGCAGCCACCCGTTTACCATCAACAGTGGGAATTAAACGCTGAGAAATAAAAGCTTTTAGGTTTAGCGATAAATCCATTAATAATTGATGACGACGTTCTTCAGGGAAAAAATTAATAATACGATCCAGTGCCTGATTAGCATTATTAGCATGTAAAGTAGACAAGCACAAATGCCCTGTTTCCGCAAAGGCCATCGCATGTTCCATCGTCTCTTGAGTACGGACTTCACCGATCAAAATAACATCGGGAGCTTGACGCAATGTATTTTCTAACGCGTCGGTATAACTATCCGTATCAACCCCCACTTCTCGTTGACTAACCAAACATTTTTTATGTGGATGAACATATTCAATCGGATCTTCAATCGTAATAATATGCCCGGTTGAATGCGTATTACGATGATCAATAAGCGCTGCTAACGAAGTCGATTTCCCTGATCCAGTTCCACCGACAAACAACACCAGACCACGCTTTTCCATAATCACATCTTTTAATATCTGTGGTAAACCAAGACTATCAGCGTTTGGAATATCCACCTTAATATTGCGAATCACCAGTGCGATATAATTACGTTGTTTAAAAATATTAACACGAAAACGCCCAATCCCCTCCTCATTCAATGCCATATTCATTTCAGGCTTATTTTCAAATTGTTGTTGCTGATCAGCACTCATCAATGAACATGCAATTTCAT
Source organism: Thiotrichaceae bacterium (assembly GCA_015494435.1). Lineage (GTDB taxonomy): Bacteria > Pseudomonadota > Gammaproteobacteria > Thiotrichales > Thiotrichaceae > JAGLBW01. Next base: position 7,366 of record WGBH01000374.1, read on the forward strand.
TTAAATCATCGGCACTCATTTTCTCTTTACTTAAGGCACGCAAGGTACCTTGAAACTTAGCAGCAGGCGGTGCATTAAAAGTGAGATATAAATCAGAACCATCATTTGTGACTAAAATACGAAGAAGTTTTTTAAAATCCATAATTTTTTTTATTAATAGTGAGGAAAATTAAGGCTACGATTGACTAAATGACCCTATATAATGTGATCTAAAGCAGAAGATTATACGGGCATCAGCTTTCTAACACCTGTGTTATCAGATGTAATGTCAATGCATTGACAATCTATGGAAGAACACTAAGCGAGATACAGCCCATCCAAAATATTTTGTATTACAAGTAAAACGCACGAGGAATTTACCATAACTTATTGAATAATATTTGAAAATTATTTATTTAAATATACGCGGTACGGCACGCCATACAAGCTATTAAAGATCAACTATACTCAATGACTATGAGTAAACATGATGAAAGTTACAAAAAATTCTTTTCCCGTCCTGAAATAGTAAAAGACCTGCTTTGTGGGTTTATTGATACACAGCCTCCTTGGGTTACTGCAAAAAAAACAGAATGAAGTATTGTAATAATTAAGAATTTAAAGTAACTAACACAAAGATTTATTTATGGGATTTTTAGATGGTATGACAAGATTTGGTAGAAAAAAAAGCTCAACTTCAGGAACTGTTTTCGGTTTTTTGTTTTTGCTTTTATCCACTCTTGGTCTGTGGCTTAATGAAGGTAGAAGCGTAAATCAAATGGATGCGCTCTATGAGATGCAACAGGCGATTAACACTCTTGCGGACACAAAGTATCAGCCAGAGTTTGATAATAAGCTTATTTTTATTCAAGGCAAGGTCAAGGCTATATCACCCGTAGTAGATCCTGAGTTTAAAATAAGTACAAATGGTCTTGTGCTTAAAAGAACGGTAGAAATGTACCAGTGGAAACAAATGGGGAGAGCTGAAACGAGAAATGAAACAAGCTATTCCTACAAAAAAGATTGGTCTTCCAACCCTATTGATTCAAGCAGTTTCCAAAACTCAGAAGCACATTATAACCCTGCTTTTCCTTATCCAAATGAATCTTTTACAACAGAAGCAAAGATAGGAGATTACACCCTTTCAAAAGAAGTGCGAAATAAAATTACCCCTTCTAAAGTATTGGGATTAAGTGCATTCCCGCATAAAATTAATGAGGCTATTAATCACAAAAGTTTTTTGTTTATCGGGAAAGATAGCAATGTACCCAGTATTGGTGATGTTAAAATAAGCTATCAATACGCTCCTGAAGGTGATTACAGCATTGCTGCTAAAGCAAATAAGCAATCATTACTTAATTACACCACTGAAAATAATAAATCACTTTCTTTCGTGCGCAATGGTATTGTTTCTGCCACTCAAATCTTTAATGATGAACAAGCTAGCAATACAACCTTAACTTGGGTTTTGAGATTAGCGGGTTTATTTGTTATGTTTTTAAGCTTTTTGGGAATATTGCGGTCTTTTACTGCTTTCTCCAATTACATTTCAGTCATAGGACCATTGCTCAATGGTGTAAGCAGTGTCGTTGCTGGCGTGCTTACCCTTATTTTTGGATCATTAGTGATTGCCATTGCATGGTTTAGCGCAAGACCTATCCTTTCTATTTCAATCTTACTAATTGGTGGTGTCGTTTCCTTTTTATTAGGGAAATTTGGCAAAAAAAGAAAAGTGGTTGACACTCGACAGAAATCATCATCAGCAACACCACCACCAAGAAAAACACCACCTGTTCGTTCTCAAGGAAACAATGAGTGATAACCAATCAATGAAGTGCTAAGCAATGATTCTACCCATCTTACTTGAAAGTTTCGGCGACCAATTTAAGCTGGGACAGCATGTTGTAGCCTATGTTTCGTACCCTCAACACAGGTTGCAGCAGAATACACAATGGCTGTCCCGCTCTAAGTTGATAGTCGCTTATGCTTCTTGTCTTAAAAAATTAATCGCAACTAAAAGGGATTCTTTCCAAATAATTTCTTTTCTATCAATCATCTGCCATAGTTCTTCCAAATTCAGCCATTTTTGATCAAGGATAATGTCATCCTCATCTGGATTTTCGATTGGATGCGCCATTAACTGAGGATTATAGGCGACATAATAAAACATATTCACCGAGGAGAAGCGTCGATCAAACTGATGATAAAGAGACCATTTTTCAGCCTCCATTTTAACCTCTTCTGCCAACTCTTCCTTAGCGGTTTCTAAGCTATTTAAATGTGGTTTATCCATGCCGCCTGAGACAAACTTCCACATTTTTGCATCACAATCTTTTCTGTATTCTTTAATAATCATTATTTTCCCTTTATGGTAAGGAAAGATAATAACAATATCATTTCTTGCTTGTCTTGGTGTATCACATTGTTTTTTAATCATTTGTTCAAATCAACCTTAACGATAAACTGATTTCCTGTGGGTATTTAGTGCGACGTTAAAACGGTGTGAATGGGTTTACAAAATCCATCCAGCAAACTGGGGGCAATGATACTCTACTATACTTTAAGATAGATTGGATGCAGTAGTTGCTAATATGGGCTTTAAATACGCTCCTGTAAAAGAGCCTTTTATTGTTGCTACTGTTTCTGGCGTACCCGTCGCAATCACTTTCCCCCCGCCATCACCTCCTTCGGGGCCTAAATCAATAATCCAATCGGCTGTTTTAATCACGTCTAAATTATGTTCAATAACCACCACCGTATTGCCTTCATTTCGCAGGCGATGCAATACTTTAAGTAGCACATCAACATCATGAAAGTGAAGTCCAGTAGTGGGTTCATCGAGAATAAATAATGTTTTTCCTGTGCTACGTTTGGATAATTCTTTGCCGAGCTTAACCCGTTGTGCTTCGCCTCCTGACAGCGTGGTCGCATTTTGTCCAAGAGTAATATAGGACAGACCAACATCCATTAGCGTTTGCAGTTTATTTTTAATACTAGGAATGGCATTGAAAAATATCAGCGCCTCTTCAACGGTCATATTGAGCACTTCATAGATATTTTTTCCTTTATAACGCACATCTAATGTTTCACGATTATAACGCTGGCTACTACATACATCACAAGGCACGTAAACGTCAGGTAAAAAATGCATTTCAACTTTAATTAAACCATCGCCACGGCAGGCTTCACAGCGTCCTCCTTTGACATTAAAACTAAAACGTCCTGCACTATAACCCCGTGAACGTGCTTCAGGGGTAGAGGCAAATAAATCACGGATTGGGGTAAAAACGCCTGTATAAGTGGCTGGATTAGAGCGTGGGGTGCGTCCAATCGGCGCTTGATTAATATCAACGACTTTATCAATCTGATCCAGTCCTATTATTTTTTTTACAGGCGATTTGGGCTTATCACTATTATGTAAATGGTAGGCAATATTAGGATATAGGGTGCGATTGATTAAGGTTGATTTTCCTGAACCTGATACGCCTGTGACGCAGGTCATTAAACCGATTGGAATTTCAGCGCTAATATTTTGTAAATTATTGCCCGTTGCACCGATTATTTTTAGCATTTTCTTTTTATTAATTGCTGTACGCTTGCTAGGAATTTCTATTTTGCGTTTGCCTGATAAAAAATGTCCTGTAATGGATTGCTTATTTCTAGCAATTTGTTCAGGTGAACCTTTTGCCATGATATAGCCGCCATGCTTTCCTGCTCCAGGCCCAATATCGACCACATAATCAGCATGACGAATGGCCTCCTCATCATGTTCGACCACAATCACGGTATTACCTAAATCACGTAAATGCGTTAGTGTTTTTAATAACCGTGCATTATCGCGTTGATGTAAACCAATAGAAGGTTCATCTAAGACATACATCACCCCCACTAGACCTGCACCAATTTGTGAAGCAAGACGAATCCGCTGGGCTTCACCACCTGATAATGTTTCTGAACTACGACTGAGGGTAAGATAATCCAAACCCACATTAACCAAAAATTCTAGACGCAATTTGATTTCACGTACAATTTTATCTGCAATCTTTCCTTCTTTACCCGATAGCTTTAATTGTTCAAAAAATTCATATGTCGCACCAATAGAAAGAGCGGTTATTTCAGATAAATTTTTATCGCTAATAAAGACATTGCGTGCCGATTCATTAAGACGTGCGCCCTTGCAGTCTGGGCATTGCTCTCGTGACATATATTTAGTCAGTTCTTCACGTACCGCATTTGAATCTGTGTCTTTATAACGTCGCTCCATATTATGCACAACGCCTTCAAAAACATGAGTACGCTGAAAAGTCTGTCCTTTTTGTCCAATATAAGTAAAATCAATTTTCTTGCGTCCACTGCCGTATAAAATAATTTTTTGAATCTTTTTGGGCAGTTTTTCATAGGGTGTGTCTATATCAAACTCATAGGTCTTTGCTAGGGAGTCAATCATGTGAAAATAATAGGCATTGCGCTTTTCCCAGCCACGAATAGCACCGCTTGCTAAACTTAATTTGGGCTTAGAAACCACTCGCTTAATATCAAAAAATTGATGCACTCCCAAACCATCACAGGTCTGACAAGCTCCACTTGGGCTATTAAAAGAAAATAAACGCGGTTCTAATTCTTGCAAGGAATAGCCACACAAGGGACAGGCATAATTGGCAGAAAATAATAATTCCTCTGTCTTGCTCTCTTCATCCATCCACGCAATACGCGCTAAACCATCAGCTAGACGCAAGGTTGTTTCAAAAGACTCCGCTAGCCTTAATTGCAGACCATCACGGACTTTAAAACGATCTACCACTATTTCAATGGTGTGTTTTTTGCGTAACTCCAAAGCAGGCACATGATCTAATTCATACACTACACCGTCCACTCGTGCGCGTAAGAAACCTTGTGCTTTCATATCTTTAAATAGATTAACATGCTCGCCTTTGCGATTCCGTACAATAGGTGCCAGCATCATGAGTTTACTGCCCTCAGGCAATTCTAGGACTGCATCCACCATTTGACTCACCGTTTGCACCTCTAACGCTTGATGATGCGTCGGGCAACGTGGTTGACCTGCTCTTGCATACAATAAACGCAAATAATCATAGATTTCTGTTATCGTACCCACGGTGGAGCGTGGATTATGCGAGGTGGTTTTTTGTTCAATAGAAATAGCAGGCGATAATCCTTCAATATGATCTAAATCAGGCTTTTCCATCATTGATAAAAATTGACGTGCATAAGCAGAAAGCGATTCCACATAACGGCGTTGCCCCTCTGCAAAAATAGTATCAAAGGCAAGCGAAGACTTGCCTGAACCTGATAACCCTGTAATAACAATGAGCTTGTCACGGGGTAAATTAAGATCAATATTTTTTAAATTATGGGTACGTGCACCACGAAGACTGATTGTTTTCACAGATAGGGACTCTCGCTTTTAAAGAAATAATTATATTAATAATTTTATACTCGATGCTCCAGTTTTTAACTCTAGATTTCTATTGACATGTTAATTTGTTAAAATTCAATGATTTATATTATTTTTTAAAAATAATCAGAGTGTACAATGCGTCTAACATCATATTTTCCTATAAAAGTATTAAAACGGAAAAATGATAAGATATTATTTTTAAAAAAATTAAATTTTGAGTAACTCTCATTATATTTATGCG
>WGBH01000375.1 GCA_015494435.1 Thiotrichaceae bacterium
AATTTGAATTCGTTTTGTATCGTTATGTTATTTTGGGTGGGGTGTAGGCCACCGTTAAATACATCGTTTCCTGCGTATGAAAAATCTCCTAGTGAAGGATCAAAACTATAACCTCCGGTTTGAACAATAAAATTCTCAATACTTCTATTAAAAAACAGGTTTTTATAAACGTTAGTATCTATATTGTTTGTAAAATTGTTAACGGTCACGGGTGCGTTGTTATCATATAAGACGATATCAACAATTTGAGTGTTGCCGTTAATGATTGTCGCGCGTACGACTTCAATGGCGTTTGCCGTTCCATAAAGGAGTAGTAAACTGGTTGTTAAAAAATAATACTTAATCATAATTTATTGTATTACGACATCTATAGCTTTTAAATATCATAGATGGAAGCAAGCGAAAGTCTTACCTAAGGTAACTCTTGTGCGAGCCATTCTGAGAAAAGTCGAAGAATTTTTTCTCATGATTGTTTTGATTGCGAAGTGAAGCATAAATTAATTAAAGATCTTCTAAAAAGTTCTTATTCGACGCCAAGTCTATCAATTAATGGCTTGAGATGTTCCTCATAATTTTTCCAGCGAGCAACGGATTTTTTGTAAAGGGGCTTACGTACCTGATCGTAACTGGGGGTATTAACATCACGTTTGGACTTATGAAAATTCATGCATTGTTCATCCCATTCTAAACCACAAAAATTCAGCATTTCACGTGTCATATTCTCCTGGTCACCCATTAAGTCTTCATAAACGACATCGTGTATTTTTATATCCAGGACTTTATTCCAGTATCGCATGTATGCTTGATATGTAAGGTGATAATCTGCAAGTTCAATCAGGTCTGTTGTGAAAGTCATCTGCGCCCCAAAGCGTTGGAAATACATCGACAGACACGAGTCCCTGGGGTCTCTTATCATGTGAATAATGTGTGCATTGGGAAACATTTTTGCTATAAACCCTAAATGCATAAAATTAGTTGGCATTTTATCGACCACACGTGCTGCTGTAGATGAGCAGGTATCTAGAGTCTCAAGATAGCTTTTAGCGGTATTGGCTAACTGTTCTTCTGTCACTTCTGCTAATGATGCTGGTGATTTATCATGTATTTTTGATGGTTTAATGGTATATGAGAGGTGATTAATATCCGGTAGTTCTCCTGCTCCGTACACATCAGGGTGACTCGATAAAATTTGTTCACAAAGTGTAGTGCCAGAACGAAACATACCGACAATAAATATTGGACGTTCACTCTTGTTATTTGATGATGGTATTTTCTGCCAGAAGGGTGCAGGGTATTCTTTGTGCCAGTTAGTGATATCTTCAACCCTTATGTTATCAAATTGTTTGATTTCGTTAATTTCATCGAATTGTTTGTTCAATTTACGTTCAAGTAGATTGGCTTTCTCGTAGTTATTAAAAGCTTCATCATATTCTTTGAAAGCATCATAATGTTTGCCTAGCTCAGAGTATAGGCTGATAAGTGCTGTGTCATCAAAGTTGCCGTTCATAATCGATGTTTCAATGAGTTCAACAGCTTCTCGTTGGTTTTCAAATTTTCGACTGAGTGCTGAGTATGTCATCAGAGTGACGATATCTGTTTGGCCCGCCTTAATTAAAGGGGTTATTAACTCGTTTGCTTCGGAAAACTCACTTCGTCTTTCAAGAATCTGTGCGATGTAAGCGGTTAGCTTTTCATCTTTGCTGTATTCGTAAGCTTTTGTGTAACAATCTAAAGCGTTGCTGTAGTCAGATTTTTGATAGTGAATTTTTCCTAATATTTTTAGGGCGTCAATAAATGTGGGCGAAGCTTTATGTGCCTTTTCAGCGAACTCCAAGGCTTTTTCAAGATTATTATCTAATGTATAAAAGCCGGCGATGTTACACAGTAGTTGGATAGAATTTGGATCAATATTTAGTGCACGGTCAATTATTTTTTTCGCATCAATAGGGCGGTTGAGTTCAATCAGCGTCGCGCCGAGGTTATTTAAAGCCTGATAGAAGTCAGGGTTTAGCTCTATAGCATTGTAGAAGTTTTTTGCCGCAGACTCTGGATTGCCCATTAGCTGATAGATATTGCCCAGAAAATAGTGAGCCTCTGTCAGGTTTTTATCAAGTGCAATAGCGATTTTATACTCTTTGATAGCAGCATCGAACTGGTTTAAGCATTGTAGTGCAGAGCCGTATATATGGTGAGCAGATGCATTTTTAGGAGATATTTTGAGAATGTTTTTGCAGATTAACTCTGTCTCTTTAAATTGACCTAATTTTCTATGTACTACAGCTAGTTCGAGCCCAATAGCATGTATGTTTTTGTTTTTTAGATAAATCTGTGTGTAAAGTGATTTTGCTTCAGCTAAATTTTGTTGGGCGACAAGCGAGCGTGCCTTTTTTAACTTAGACCTTATTAATACATTGCTTTTTGCCATAGAAAATTACTTGATATGAATTTGTGGTTGAATAGTTAATCGGTAATAAGATGCCGTTTAAATTATACTAAAAATGGTAATTATCGGGTTCCAGCAATGGTTTCAAGCTGTCGTTGTGCGACTTCGCCTATGTATCTGGCGAATGTGTTTTCGCTTTCTTGCAACTGGAATGCCGCCGGAATTAATGCGTGTAGATTGAGCTTAATGATATTAATTAATATATTTTCTGCCGGTAAATTTATTTCATCAGAAATTAATTTGGCGATTACAGCTGGATATATCGGAGAGCCTTCCATATGTAGTGGAAACCAGCTTAGTGTTACGCTGTCTGCCGTTTCTTCTATGATTGGCTTCCAGCGCCCGTTGCCCATGGATACAGCCTTAAGTGGGCTGCGATTGATAATCATTTTTTTGCCATTGGCTAGTGGATAGGTAAGGGGAATAGAAAAAATATATTTGGTATCGGTAATAAAGTCATAACCGGTTCCCATTTTTAACACATCATTATCGTTATACACTGCAAAAACTTCACCGTCGAACTTTCCTGAGAGTGAAATTTTTCCGTCATTATGATTGAATGACTTGCCATTTTTGTTGAAGTTCACACAAGTGACAAATGGCATTATAACTGTTTTATCATTATGGCTAATGTTATGGCTCTCGATTATCCGTCTTTTTTCGTAGTCCAGGTGGTTGTATTTTTCTAAGTTGTAAAATTCTGGCGGTAGAATATTGGATATTATCGACAGGTCTTTTTCTGATAACGAATTAATTTGCCGCTTTCTTTCTGTTTGTTTGCTTACAGCTGTTTTATTAAAGTGAAACGCAAAGTACTCTCTGAGAAAATCAATTTTGTCCCCATATTTTTTTGGATGCTTAATGTAGAGGCCATTTTCATTGATATCAATGTCATCAATGTCAACAAGCAAACAGTCGGGGCATGAGATGATGCTGCTCTTATTGCTATCTAATGAATAGCAGTAGTAACCGGCATCTTTACTATGTCGAACCTCTATGTTATCTAGTATGCCGCCAAATTCTCTAAAAAGGGTTATTAATTTTCCAATATTCTTCATTGGTATGAGCCTGTAATTGTAGAAGCTATAGTTTGCCGTATAGGCTGTACTGTATCAGTCAAAAGGATTATTACGAGGTATATTTTACTAATCAATCTTGATCATGAATATAGCTGTTGTCTCTTTTTTTGCGCCTTTTTAAGGCGAAAAAAAGAGAGGTCACAAAGTGACCCCTCTTTTTTTGCTACCAGTTAAGCTATTAAAATAAAAGCTTAAATAGTAAATGTGGCTTATGCAGCTTTACGACGTGCAACACCAACCAGACCTAACAGGCCTGAACCGAACAGCCATACAGCTGCAGGAACTGGAACAGCACTTACTGCGCCTGTACCAACAACACCTTCAAGGTGTAACAGGTAAGCAACGCCAGCAAAACCGCCAGAAGGAACAACCGCATTGTAATCTAATGTGTAAGCAGAACCAGCTGCACATGCATTACCGTCGTTACATGCTACAACCGCATCAGCGCCTGTGCCCATATCGATGTTGCCACCGTTCCAGAATACATTCCAACCAGTCATGTTAATAGTGTTAGCACCAGAAACAGAAAGTGTGCCTGCTTGTGTGTGGTTACCAATAGCGTTGAAG
>WGBH01000376.1 GCA_015494435.1 Thiotrichaceae bacterium
AGTTTATTTTTTGCCAAAAATATATTTTATACAACATCAATATGTCCTCTTTGAATAGGGGGGGGTAGCGTTTTCTATTCCCTATTGGAGCGGACTGCAACTTGTTAAATTTAAAATACTAAACTAAAGTCTGGCGGTCTTTTTAACCTTGAACTTGTGAGTATTTATTTAACGTGTTACAAAATTTTCTTAGTCATTTGGATTCTGTTGGTTATTTTTTACTAACAGTTAATATCTTACTGCTCATCTTTGCTAAACGAATCATACAGCTGTTTTCACATGCTCCCTCTAAAGTGACTTCATTTTCTCGTGTGGTAATGATTTTTCGCCTATTGAATTTGTTGATTATTGTCGTTTATGGCTATTATCGCTTTTTTCAAAGTCGAGATGAGCAGGCGTTTGGTATTAAAATTATTGCGGTCTTAGCTATTATTTACCTCGCGCATTTATCCATGCATCTGATGCGAGCTTTTTTTCTGCGTCAATATGGAAAAATGCGTATGATTGAAGGTAAAGAAAGGCAAGTACCGACCCATCAAACTCGTCTTTTAAGTGTTTTTAGTACCATTTTTATTGCGATTATTACTTTAATTGGCATTATTCATCTGCTTGGCTTTAATTCTTTATTGGAAGCAGGGGGAGTGATTGGGTTTATGGGGGTTTTTTTAGCATTAACCTCTTCTATTTGGGCACCTGATATTTTTCACGGTATTATTATTCTCAATAGTGATATGTTATCAGAGGGAGATGTGATTGAGCTTCAAGATGGGGAAACAAAATATGTACAGGGTGTGGTTTATCGCACTAAAATGTTTCATACGGTTATTTTAAATCGGGTCAATAATCATCGTATGATGATTAGAAATTCACGTTTACGTGATTTTACGGTGCATAATCTTTCAAAATTTTCCTCTGCTAGAGGATTGCGAGAAAAGATTTTATTTAAAATAGGTTATGATTGTTCTATCCCTAATGTGGAAAAGATGTTTTTTGATGCCTATGAAAAGGCTAAAAAAGATATAGATATCCCTTTTGAAAGGCAATATGAGATGGAAGTAATGATTGATAATACAGGTGACCATGCGGTGGAATGGGCCTTTTACTATTACACCAAAAATGTAAACTCGATTATCCAAACACGTCAAAAAATAATGAAAATTATTTATAAAACATCAATTGAGCATAATATTTCACTGGCAACCCCTTTAACTTACGCTGCAATCGGAGAGAGTGAAGACGGTATCCCCATAATAGCGAGTTAAATCCTGAACCCGTGTCAAGAATTCAGATGAATAATTTAAATGAAAACGAAGGAGTGATTAAATGAGTCGTAAATATAATTTTAGCGCAGGGCCTGGAATGTTGCCGCTTGAGGTATTAAAGCAGGCTCAGGTGGAATTAGTAGATTGGAATAATAGCGGTATGTCGGTGATGGAAATGAGTCATCGAGGTAAAAACTATATGTCAATTGCGGCTGAGGCTGAAATGGATCTGCGGGATGTAATGAGCATTCCTGATAACTATAAAGTGCTTTTTTTGCAAGGGGGGGCAAGTAGTCAGTTTTCCGCTATTCCCATGAATTTATTACGCGGTAAAGATTCTGCTGATTATATCAATACAGGTGCATGGTCAAAAAAAGCGATTGCAGAGGCGAGCAAGTTTTGTGATGTGAATCTTGTTGCAACAGGCGAAGACAGTGATTTTATGTCAATTCCTGATCCAGCCTCTTGGAATTTAAATGCTGATGCTGCCTATGTGCATTATACGCCTAATGAAACCATTGGAGGGGTTGAGTTTCATACGCTTCCTGAGGTGGGCGATATTCCTTTGGTAGCAGATATGTCATCGACCATCCTATCTCGCCCGATTGATGTGTCAAAGTTTGGTTTAATCTACGCGGGTGCGCAAAAAAATATAGGGCCAGCAGGTTTAACCTTGGTGATTGTGCGTGATGATTTAATCGGAGACTGTATTGATGGAACACCCACAATGATGGATTATGCGATCCAAGCCAAAGCAGATTCTATGTACAATACACCGCCAACCTATAGCTGGTATTTAGCAGGTCTTGTGTTTAAATGGTTAAAGGAAAAAGGCGGTCTTGAGGGCATGGCTGAGATCAATAAACGTAAATCTGACAAACTTTATGCAGCGATTGATAATTCCGATTTTTATAAAAACCCAGTTGATCTTAACTGTCGTTCATGGATGAATATTCCATTTACATTAGGTAACTCTGATCTAAACGGTGATTTTTTGGAACAAGCAGCAGCGCAAGGTTTAGTGACGCTAAAAGGACATCGCTCAGTGGGTGGAATGCGCGCTAGTATTTACAATGCAATGCCTGAAGAAGGTGTGGATGCTTTGATTGCTTTTATGGCTGAGTTTGAAGCGAAATACGGTTAATATAGTTTTTCAAAGATTAAATTTCGCAGGAGTCCAAGCCCAAGCTTTAGTTGGTATGATTCGCACAGTGTCTAAAGCTTGAACTCCTTAATTGAGAAATTATTTATATGAAAAATTATCAATACTTTCGCCAAATCTAACCTGTAGGGTGGATGTGCTATCGCTTATCCACCTTGGAAATCACGATTAGCGACGGTATTAACTATATCTTGATATTCTTTTGAATTGGTGAGGTTTATGTCGTAGTCGCTTCACAAATTCAGGATTTTATAATTAAAATATATTTTTATCCAAAAGGATAAAAACGAGGAGAGAAAATGTCTTACAATATATTGACATTAAACAATATTTCAGAAAAAGGTTTACGTTTATTACCCAGTTCAGAATACAGTATAGTGGAGCAAAGTAATCATCCTGATGCTATTTTACTACGTTCCTACACTATGCATAAATATGCAATTTCTGACTCCTTAAAAGCGGTTGGACGTGCGGGTGCAGGAGTTAATAATATCCCGCTGGATAAAATGAGCAATGCAGGTGTGGTAGTTTTTAATGCACCTGGTGCTAACTCGAATGCAGTGAAAGAATTAGTGATTGCAAGTATGTTAATGGCGTGTCGTAATCTCCCCGCTGGAGAACATTTTGCTAAAAATCTACAAGGTTCAGATGAGGAAATTCATAAACAGGTTGAAAGTGGTAAGAAAAATTTTGCAGGTTTTGAGCTTCCAAATCGTACATTAGGTGTGGTTGGACTCGGTGCAATTGGTGTGAAAATAGCAAATGCAGCCAAAAGCTTAGGGATGAATGTGATTGGTTTTGATCCACTTATTTCGATTGAAAATGCATGGGGATTGAATGCTGAAGTAGAAAAAGCAAAAGATTTAGATCAGGTGTTGAGTGAGTCAGATTTCATTACGTTCCATGTTCCGCTGGTTGAAGCCACTAAAGATATTATCAATGAAGAATCTCTGCTCAAGATGAAGGATAATGTCATTATTCTAAACTTTTCACGTAATGGTATTGTTAATGATGAGGCAGTCTGCAAAGGGATTGAAGAAGGTAAGGTATATTCTTATGTGTGTGATTTCCCGTCTAACCTTCTTAATAGTCAAAAAGGTGTGATTGCTTTACCCCATCTAGGTGCATCTACGCGTGAGGCAGAAGAAAATTGTGCCATTATGGTTGCAGAACAGGTTAAAGATTATTTAGAAAATGGCAATATTAAAAATTCAGTAAATTTACCTAATATTGAAGCGCCACGTAAAGGTGTGGCGCGTATTACTATTTTGAATAAAAATGTTCCTGATATATTAGGGCAGGTTTCACATATTTTAGGTAATGCAAATGTGAATATTAATCAGATGACGAATGATTCGCGTGGGGAGCTTGCTTACACTTTGCTTGATGTCGATTCGACTATTTCACAGGATATTGAAATGGCATTAGCAGGAATTGAAGGGGTACTGCGTTTACGTGTGCTTTAGATTTTTGGCTACTATTTAATTGTTTCAGCTTTAAATGGTAGCCCTAAAGACAAAGCGGAGGCTTGTCACCAATTTTATAAAAATTGGGCTATAATCAGTAGCCTTGTCTGTTTTTTAACTGGTGACTATGAATGAGCGATGGTACTTTACCTGCAACAACTTTACTAGATATACGTCAACGTATCGATTTTCTTGATACCGAAATTCTTCAATTACTTTCAGAGCGTGCCAAATGTGCTGAATCAGTAGCAAAGGTGAAAAGTGTAGCAGGTGAAATGGACGTTAATTTTTATCGTCCTGAGCGTGAAGCACAAATATTACGCCGTATGGTTGAAATGAATCAAGGGCCATTAAAGGATCAACAAATCACGCATATCTATCGTGCTATTATTTCCTCATGTCTTGCTTTAGAGCAGTGTTTACGTATTGCCTATCTTGGTCCTGAAGGTAGCTATACACAGGCTGCGGCACAAAAACATTTCAATCAGGGAGTAAAAATGCTGTCATTAGCTTCTATTTCACAAGTATTTCGTGAAGTTGAAGTGGGTACAGTTGATTATGGTGTGGTGCCGATTGAGAATTCTACTGAAGGTGTTGTCTCTCATACCTTGGATTTATTTGTACAATCACCATTAAGTATTTGTGGTGAAATTCATCTGCCGATTCATCACAGCTTGATGTGTCATTCAGACTCATTGAACTATGATAATGTAAAGGTTATTTATGGGCATCAACAGTCCTTAGCGCAATGTCGAGCATGGCTCGATAGTCATGTTCCTAATGCAACGCGTATCGCTGTTTCTAGTAATTCGGAAGGTGCGCGTAGAGTACAAAGTGAACCATATAGTGTTGCTATTGCAGGACAAGTTGCAGCAGAACTGTATAAATTACACACCTTACAAGAAAATATTGAAGATAATCCTAATAATACTACTCGCTTTTTGGTAATTGGTGATCAAAAGGTTGAATGTAGTGGTGATGATAAAACTACCTTATTAGTTTCGGCTAAAAATAGATCAGGGGCTTTGTATCATTTATTAAAGCCTTTAAAAGACCATGGTTTGGACATGACACGAATCGAATCGCGCCCTTCCAAAGATACCAATTGGGAATACTTCTTTTTTATGGATATTGATGGGCATCTTTCTGATCAAAACGTACAAGCTGCTTTGAATGAATTAAAGCAAGAAGCAGAATTAATTCGTGTACTGGGGTCTTATCCAAAGGCCATTTTATAAAGAAGTTCCAAGCAATGAATCTAGCCATCTTATTTGTCCTTTTGTCCCTGATTGAAGCACCTCAATCGTTGCGTAGAGCGACTATGCGCCTATTGAGATACTTCAATCAGAAACAAAAAATCAGCGCAATATGGGTAAATTCATTACTTGAAACTCCCTAAGGAATAAATATCAATGAAAAACACCTTTTTAAACCTTGCTGTCTCTGGTGTTCAAGGGCTAACCCCCTATTTGCCAGGCAAACCTATCGAGGAATTAGAGCGTGAATTAGGGATTAGTAATATTCTTAAATTGGCTTCTAATGAAAACCCGCTTGGGCCCAGTGAGAGTGTTTTAAAAGCACTTAAAGCAGATCGATTAGAGGTTGAAATATACCCTGACGGTAATGGCTTTATGCTTAAACAGGCATTGGCAGAAAAGTTTGATCTACAACAAGAACAAATTACCTTAGGTAATGGTTCTAATGATATTTTAGATATGATTGCACGTGTATTTTTATGTCAAGGTAGGGAAGCTATCTTTTCACAATATGCTTTTGCCGTTTACCCTATTGCAACGCAGGCAGTCG
This sequence comes from Thiotrichaceae bacterium, assembly GCA_015494435.1. GTDB lineage: Bacteria > Pseudomonadota > Gammaproteobacteria > Thiotrichales > Thiotrichaceae > JAGLBW01. The sequence goes on from WGBH01000376.1 coordinate 5,697, forward strand.
GTGCTGTTAGTAAAATAGCAACAGCTTTTCCTGTTGATCATGAAAGTATGCCTTATGGACATGATTTAGAAGCGATGTTGGCATTAATTAGCGAAAAGACGCGGGTTATTTTTATCGCTAATCCTAATAATCCAACGGGAACATGGTTAGATAAAAAGACTTTAAAAGCTTTTATGGATCAAGTGCCTAAAGGTATTGTGGTGGTAGTGGATGAGGCTTATTTTGAATATGTTAATGAAGCGGAATATCCAGATACCTTGCAATGGTTGGATCAATATCCGAACCTCATTGTAACCCGTACTTTTTCAAAAATTTATGGATTAGCTAGTTTACGAGTGGGTTATGCGGTTTGTAGTGAAGAAATTGCAGATTTGTTAAACCGTGTGCGCCAACCTTTTAATGTGAATACTTTTTCTTTGGTGGCAGCAACAACGGCATTGCAAGATGAACAACATATTAAACAGTGCGCTGATCTTAATCGAGAAGGGTTGGTGTTTTGGAGAGCCGCTTGCCAGCAGCGTCAGTTATCTTTTATCCCCACTGTCGGTAATTTTATAACCATTGATACAGAGCGAGATGCGATGCCTGTTTATGAGGGGTTATTGCGTGAGGGGATTATTGTGCGTCCTGTTGCAAATTACGGATTACCGCATCATCTGCGTATTACAATGGGTACAAAAGAACAAAATAGACGTTGTTTAGCAGGGTTGGATAAAGTTCTGTCTTTGTCATAGTTTAAGGTTACTTAATGAGTCGCTTTATAAAGTATATTTCGTATTTCTCACCTACTAATTTAGGATAATAATGATTCAACAACTCACTATTTTTGGTGTTGGTTTAATCGGTGGTTCATTGGCTTTAGCCCTAAAAAAAATGGGTTATTGCAAGCGAGTGATTGGTTGTAGTCGTCGTGTAGAGCATCTACAAAGAGCGCTTGATTTAGGTGTTATCGATAGCTATACCCTTGATCCAGCGGAAGCGGTCAAAGGTGCGGATATGATTTTTCTTGCAGTACCGATGGGAGCAATGCAGTCGGTATTGACGAGTATCGCAAATCATCTTGAAAAGGATGCGGTGATAACGGATGCAGGCAGTGCTAAAGGGAGCGTTATTAGCGCGGCCAAAGCAGCTTTTGGAGAAATACCGACTCAATTTGTACCAGGGCATCCCATAGCAGGGCGTGAAAAAAGTAGTGTTGAAGCGGCATTGGCTGATTTATATATTGATCATAAAGTGATTCTTACTCCCTTAGAAAATACCAATATGGATGCGATTCAACGTGTGCGTGAGATGTGGCAAGTTACAGGAGCAGAAGTAGAAACTCTGGAAGTGGAACAACATGATACGGTGTTAGCAGCAACTAGTCATCTACCCCATATTTTGGCATTTTCTTTTGTTAATAGTCTTTCCGAATCACCACAACGTGAAAAGATATTTCACTATGTAGCTGGTGGGTTTAAAGATTTCAGTCGTATTGCTTCTAGTGATCCTGTGATGTGGCGTGATATTTGCCTTGAAAACAAAGAGGCAATTTTGATGGCATTAAATGATTATCAACAAAACCTTTCAGATTTAGCCGAATTAATTCGTGATGAGAAAGGAGAAGCATTATTAGCCGCTTTTTCTCATGCGAAAACTGAGCGTGATAAGCATATTTAGCATCCAAGCAGAGATTAGAACAAATGAATAAAAAGATTACGTAAGCTGGACGGGTTTTGTAAACCCGTCCATACGTTTAGCTTAAAGGTAATAAAGCCTCACAGTTTCCTGCAAGGCTTCTTTAAAACGTTCCGACGGGGTAACAAACCCCGTCGGGCTAGAGCATATTTAGTATCCAAGCAGAGATTAGAATAAATGAATAAAAAGATTACTTTTATCACCAAGCCGAATAGAAAGTTAACAGGAACAATCCGTGTGACAGGTGACAAATCAATGTCGCATCGATCCATTATGTTAGGTGCTTTAGCAAAGGGTAGCACAAAGGTGAGCGGGTTTTTAAATGGTGAAGATTGTTTGGCAACCATCAAAGCTTTCCGCAAAATGGGGGTTGAGATTGAAGGGCCTGAAAAAGGAAATGTCACCATTCACGGGGTCGGTTTGAAAGGTCTAAAAGCGCCAATAGCTGATTTGGATATGGGGAATTCAGGAACAGCAATGCGTTTATTGACGGGGATTATGGTAGGACAAGATTTTGATGTTTCTCTAACAGGAGATGCTTCACTTTCTAAGCGTCCTATGCGTCGTATTACTCGTCCGTTAGAGCAAATGGGTGCGAATATTACAACGGGGGAGGGCGGTACACCGCCTCTTTCTATTAGAGGAGGCAATCAATTATCAGGAATTCATTATGATTTGCCCGTTGCTAGCGCACAGGTGAAATCGGCAGTTTTATTAGCAGGTCTGTATGCTGAAGGTGAGACCTCGGTGACAGAGCCAGCCGTAACGCGTGATCATACTGAACGTATGTTGCGTGGTTTTGGCTATACTGTCGTTACGAAAGGCAATTGCATATCATTGCGAGGTAAGGGGGAATTAATTGCTTGTGATATTGATATACCAGCAGATATTTCATCAGCCGCCTTCTTTATGGTGGGCGCGAGTATTGCAAAAGGCTCTGATTTAACTCTTGAGCATGTCGGGGTGAATCCAACTCGTACAGGCGTGATTGATATTCTAAAACTAATGGGGGCTGATATTACTCTTTTTAATCAAAAAGAGGTGGGGGGCGAACCTGTGGCAGATATTCGTATTCGCTTTGCAGCGTTGAAAGGAATTGAAATTCCTGAAGCCTTAGTGCCTTTAGCAATTGATGAATTTCCATCTATCTTTGTTGCGGCTTGTTTTGCAGAAGGACAAACGGTTTTAACAGGTGCAGAGGAATTGCGGGTAAAAGAAAGTGATCGTATTCAAGTGATGGCGGATGGTTTGCTTGCCTGTGGAGCAGATGTTACAGCAACGCCTGATGGGATTATTATTAATGGCGGCACTCTTTCAGGAGGAGAAATTGATAGTCATGGTGATCACCGTATTGCAATGGCATTTGCTATGGCGGGTTTATGTGCAGATGGTGACATTGTGATAAATGACTGCGCGAATGTAGATACTTCATTCCCCAATTTTATTAGTATTGCATTAAAAACGGGAGTAAATATTAAGTGCTGTTGAATTTTTAAGATTAATAAATGTTATGTTATAGTTAAATTATTGTTGTGGGCGTACAGATTTTTGACTACATTACACCTAGATCTGTTGCTGTTTTTTATGGAAATCCCCTCTAACTTAAGGATAATAAAATGGTAAAATGGATCATCTTAATTTGCTGTCTCGTTACTACTTCTTTTTTTATTTCCAGTGTTTCTTCTGTTGCCGCAGCGACTTCTACCAAGGTAAAAGAGAAAGCCCCTAAAAAGCATTTATATCTTCCTTATAATCCAACCATAAAATTACGTCGTCCTGCGAGAAACCCTAATTTTGACCTTAATTTAGGTTTATCATTACAGAGAAATGATATGCCACAAGTGCAACGCTGGTATGATGAAGGTGCAAATGTCAATGCGCTGAATAATCGAGGGAAATCTTTTCTTTATAATGCGGTATATCTCAACCGCCTTGCGCAGATTAAATTTTTATTACAACGACGTGCTAATGTTAATATACGTAATAAAGATGGCAATGTTCCCATTGAAGCGGCTGTTTTTCGCAGTAATTTAATGGTTGCCAGGTATTTGCTTGAACGTGGTGCATCTGGACGCGGTAAGATGGAGCGAGGAGGTCTTACTTATTTGGAATATGCAATTAACAGAGGCCAACAGCAATTGGCGATTGAATTACTTGAGCATGGTGCATCTGCTAATGGTCGATATGCTCGAAATGGTGCGACCTTATTGCATCGTGCTGCTGCGCGAGGTATGGGAGAGTTGGTAAAAAAACTGATTGAAAAGGATGCGATGGTGAATGCACGAGACAATGTTGGAGTAACGCCATTACATGAAGCAGCGGCGAAAGGATATGTTGGTATTATAAAGACCTTATTAAGAGGCGGAGCAAAAATTAATGCAAAAACTAATAAAAATTGGACTCCGTTGCATCATGCAGCACGTTTTGGACATGTTGGTGCAACACGGTTACTAATAAGACAGGGGGCAGCGCCTTATGTACAAAATAGTGAAGGAAAAACGCCCCGCCGTCTGGCGCATCAGCTGAAACATGTTATTGTTGAAGACATGTTGAGTGGATTAAGTGCATCTAAACAACGACGTAGAGCAAAGGCATTAAGTAGAAGACAAAGAAGTGCTAGAAAGGAAAAAAGAAGGACAGCTAAAAATGATGATGTCCATTCTATGCCTGAATCTTCTACTCGCGCCATTTCATCATCAAGCCCATCTGATGGAATAACTGATGAAATGATTCGTTGCGTACTTGATTCTAATTGTTAATTTTTACTGAAGTATGACTGAATGACACTATTTTCCTCGTTAGGACTTTCTGGCTCTTTATTGCATGCTATTAAAGAGCAGGGCTATGATAAACCGACACCAATTCAGGCACAGGGTATTCCTGCTGTTTTAAAAGGTCATGATATTATGGCAATGGCACAAACAGGGACGGGGAAAACAGCAAGTTTTACTTTGCCTTTATTGCATCGATTATCCCAAGGACGTAAAGCAAGTGCTAATCAGATACGTGCTTTAGTGTTGACACCAACCCGTGAATTAGCGGCTCAAGTTGAAGCGAATATTACGGCTTATGGTAAATATTTACCGCTGACTTCTATGGTTGTTTTTGGCGGTGTGAAAATTAATCCGCAAATGATGCGTTTACGCAAAGGAGCGGATATATTGGTTGCCACTCCTGGTCGTTTACTGGATCTTTACAGTAAAAATGCATTGAAATTTGATTCTTTAGAAGTACTGGTGCTAGATGAAGCAGACCGTATGTTGGATATGGGTTTTATTCATGATATCCGAAAGATTATTGCTCTATTACCTCGTAAACGGCAGAACCTATTATTTTCTGCAACTTTTTCAGGAAAAATTCGATCACTTGCTGAGGGGTTATTATTTAAACCTATCAGCATTGAGGTAAGCCCGCGTAATATGGCTGCGAAAACGGTTAAACAATCTGTATTTGAAGTGGATAAAAGTAAAAAAATAGGCTTGCTAAGCCATTTAGTGCGTAATAATAATTGGCAACAAGTATTGGTTTTCATGCGTACTAAGCATGGCGCTAATCGTTTGGTTAAACGTCTGCATAACGATGGTATTCGTGCAGGGGCTATTCATGGCAATAAAACACAAAGTGCACGTACACGAGCATTAGCTGATTTTAAGTCGGGTAAAATACGCGTACTAGTGGCAACGGATATTGCAGCTCGTGGGATTGATATTGTTGACCTACCTTATGTTATTAATTTTGAATTACCCAATATATCAGAGGATTATATTCATCGAATTGGTCGTACAGGTCGTGCAGGTTCAAAAGGTGAAGCAATTTCTTTAGTGAGTGCTGATGAAGTGGATCTTTTGCAAAATATTGAGAATCTTATTGGACAAACACTGGTGAGAGAGCAAGAAATAGGTTTTGTTCCTAGTCATAACGTACCACTAACTCAATTTAATCCTAATGCAAAGTATAAAAAGTCCAAAAAGCCTAAGAAGCCTAAAAATATCCAAAAACAGCAGGTGAAGATAAACTTTGACAGTGAGCATCAGCCACAAAAGAAAAAGCAACAACGGAAAAATAATCAAAAGCAAACAGTAGCCTATGCTAAAAAAAATGATAAACAGACAAAAGCTAACGGATCGGCAACGAGAAAGTCACGCACTGTATTGCGTTCTAAAGGAGTAGGGGCGAAGCCTAAAAGAAAGGTGTGATAGAGAAATTAATTTGTAGTTAGGAGCTTTCTAAATCTTTTTTTTAATATATGAAGGATGTCGATTTTTTATTTGTGACTACTTTATGAGTTGTTTTTAGGCATAAAAAAAGGATGAAATCTTTCGGTTTCATCCTTTTTTTAAATTCTAAACAATAATGACCGATTAAAATTTAAGTATCGTATTGGCTGTTAGATCGCTACGATGTTCTCTGCTTGGGGGCCTTTTTGACCTTCTGTAACAGTGAACTCAACTCTTTGTC
>WGBH01000377.1 GCA_015494435.1 Thiotrichaceae bacterium
AAGTATAAAGGAATTACACAAAACTATCAAAGCTCTTTTGCGAAAATCGCGCCGGGCCGTACGGGCGCCCCTACGGCCCCTTTTACCCGTTTAGTTCTTTCAGAACCAAACGGCGCTTTTTCGTTTACACAAAAAAGCTTACACCTCCCAATCTTTGTTAACGCCTTACGTATCACGTTATCCTGACCGTAAATATATATACCACGTTGCCATTTTAGGATTCAAGTATATTTTCATTTATCCGGCCAAACAAGACGATACTAGTATTACCTATGCAGCGGAACAGCTTGCCATGTTTCGAATTCATCTTTATAAACCCTGTAACGTGCTTCTCCTTCAAAACTTTTACGCCCCCCAAACATTACACGACAAATACCCCGCGCATATATTTTTACCTGCCAATATTTATTATAGCCTTCCCCCAGGGCCTTGCTAACCTTTAAAACGCGTATCTCCTCAACATAAGCATTTTGCCCCCCGGTTAAATGTCGTGCCAGCCTAATGGGTACTCTCTTTTCAAGGGAACGCCTGACTGCCTGAATAATGTCGTTCTCCGGCGGAGAAGAACATGACAGGATTATGAATCCGAGCATGAACACTATCCCCACTCTTGACCTTACGGAATACATATTTATCTTTCTCCTGCTATTCAATACCCAAATTATAGCTGAGACTCAACTTTTATAGCATTTTCCTTGGGAGACCGGGCAACACGATCCAATGGTTGAATCATCATCTTTTTTAATTCTGCCATATTTCTTTGTATTGACAGCAGACTCAACACCAAGGCCACAAGAGCAATAAATACGATGCCACCACCTAAGCCCATCAGTGCCCACGAGCGATATTCCGCCTTGGCAGCCTGCTTTTCACGTACGGTCATTTCCGCATTGCGCAAGTCACGCTCATACTGGTAATCGATATTGGCGATCTCATCACGCCAACGGGCATTCTTTTTCTCAAAAGTGTCATAAAAAATTGCCAAGGCCCGGGCCTGATGTTTTTCTTTCAAGCCTGCCAGCATTGGCAGAAATTGTTCCATAGCCTGCTTCTGAGCCTTTATATTATTATTGTAATGTTTGTAATAAGCAGCGATCATGTTTTTCAAAATTTTCCCACGTTCAGAGGGAGAAAATTTTGACATAACTTGGTTTACATGAGCAATAAAGGATTGACCGTCTCGTGGATTCTTTTTACCAAAGCGGGCCAGTCGGGAAAGATACGTTGTGTTTTCCCTGGGAAAGAACTTCGTCGCTTCCGTCAGCAATTCCATATTACGCAGGGATATCTCCGTGCTACCGCGTGTATAGTAGAGCAGATCCTTAAGTATTTGGTAGCGCTGTTTCTCCTTAAACAGATTCATAATGGCCATGTACTTTTCTAACAACCGGCTCTTATCCGCATAAGATGTCGCCCCGATAGCCTGAAAGCTGCTATTCAACCGCGACTGGATACCATAACGATCCACAACCCAGCGGTTCCAATAATTACGATGACCTTTGTCTCTCCATAAATATTTTTTTGGGGGCAACAATTCTTTCATCCGCGCAATTTGTTTATTATACAGGATTTTGGTTGAATCAACTTCTGCATCATCCATCACATCTTTCCCAACAGCGGCAACCACCGGCTTGTTTTTGTCATCACTGGCCTTCTTTGAACCTTTCTTTTCCATATTGGTCACAGGCAGTTGCGCGGTTATTTCTTCCACGGAAACAGTAACAGGGGACGGATATTCCGCTTTTTCCACACCCGGCTTTAATGATGGGGTAAGTCCCCAAAGCAGCAAAAGTGTACTAAGTACCATGGCCACCAACACTACCCCAACCAAAGAAAGGAAAAAGATGTGCGAGGTTCTGTAAACGATTTTTTCTTCTATTTTTTTAATAAAATCTAACTTCATCTTGTCCCCCTTTTAAATGATTAAAAAATGCTACACCATCCTATCGCAAGAATAACAACTTCTTACTTTGTTCATAATTACCAGCCCTTATCCGATAGATATATACACCACCAGCAAGGTTACCTGCATTAAAACGAACTTTGTGTTCCCCCATAGGTTTATACGCATCCACCAATCGAGTTACTTCGCGGCCACGAAGATCGTATACACTCAGTAAAACCCAAGAGGGCCTTTTTAATTGGTATGTGATTATCGTTGATGGGTTGAATGGGTTGGGATAGTTTTGAAAAAGGTTATATTTTACAGGTTTCTGATCTAAATTATCAACAATTTGAGTTGCCGTACCGGTTGCAAATGAAAAAGTGTCTACGGCGGAAGTTGAGTATTCTCCATCCCAAACATTAACACTCCAGATATATTTCCGGTTCTCTTTTAAAAAACCATTGTTAACAAAGTTAAAACTAGTGTTTTCAATCTTTTCTATCAATGTATCCTGATCATTATTTTGGATAAAAAGATCATAGTAGAGGACGTCTTTTTCAAGGTCGTTCGCATCTTCCCAACCAAAAAATATATCAAAAGTCGTTAGAGTGTCATGGTTTTCCGGGATTAACAGATGAAAAGAAGACGGTGCTGTGTTTTTTCTCTTATAAGGCTGAAAATATACTATCCCTTTTTCAGGATTATCGTTTTTATCGTATATCTGTGACTCTATTTCTTGTATTTCATTTGTATCCCAAAAATTATTCTTAGCATAAATATCCACAGATGTATTGTTATAAATAGCATATTTATTTTCCGCAATAAACCCTAAAAAACGATTCTCACCCGCACTACCTGCTTTTCCGCCACCCAAGTCGGGTTCCGCTTCATTTTGAATATATATACCATGTGACCTTGAGAAACTTAACTTTGTATTTTCAATTAACGGGTTTGAGCCATTAATTACTAGTGGATATGCACTTTCCCCATAGGAATTATTTCCGCCAAAATAAAGTTCACAATAACGTAGGGTTGATCCTTTATCCCAACTTGACTGTTTAAAATTTACCCCACCCCATGTACCGGAAAGCGGAAGACTTGAACCGTCATTATTACTATCTCCGCCTCTTGCATCATCCTTATATGAGGTGAACACTATTGGGGCCTGTTTAGTCCCATTCGCTTTTAGTGCTCCCTTTATAAAGATATCAACCTCCTTATAAATTTTAATCAAAACTCCGGGGTCTATGGTTAATGTTGCTCCCTTTTCTATCGTTAAATCGCTGTTAAGCCAAAGGGGTAATCCGGGATTGTTTAGATGTACATCCACGGTATAACTTCCGCTACGGATTCCTATGGCATTGCGGCGGCTATCTTTTATCGATGTATGGGAAATAGACGGGTTGGCCCGTAAATCCAACACGATGGGATAGCCGCTCTCACCATAAGAACTGCTGCCCCCATAATAAAACTCACAATACTTTAAAGCCGAGCGGTCATCCAAAGTTGACCCTTTAAAATCCAGCCCCCCCCAGGTACCGGCAAGCGGAAGACTCGAACCGTCATTATTACTGTCGCCACCTCTTGCATCATCCTTATATGAGGTAAATATAATTGGATCCGATGCCGTCCCTCTGGCATTAAACCCTCCTTTAATAAAAACATCAACATCCTTGTAGAGTTTAATCAAAACTCCGGGGTCTATGGTTAATGTTGCTCCCTTTTCTATCGTTAAATCACTGTTAAGCCAAAGGGGTAATCCGGGATTATTTAGATGTACATCCACGGTATAACTACCGCTACGGATTCCTATGGCATTGCGGCGACTATCTTTTATCGATGTATGGGAAATAGACGGGTTGGCCCGTAAATCCAACACGATGGGATAGCCGCTCTCACCATAGGAACTGCTGCCCCCATAATAAAACTCACAATACTTTAAAGCAGAGCGGTCATCCAAAGTTGACCCTTTAAAGTCTACTCCTCCCCAAAATCCTGCTATTTGATCACCATTACTTGTAAAAATAACTTTATTATATTCCGTTCCAACGGCGTTCATCCCCCCTTTTACAAAAATATCCACATCTTTTCGGAGTTTAACAATAACTCCGGGTTCAATTTTCAGTACTACTCCTTCATCTACAGTAAGGTCTTTTGTGACCTCATATGGACTGTTTGCGATTGTCCAGGTTGTATTCGTTGATATATGACCACCAACCTGAGTTGAAAAGCCCTCCCCATAAGTATATACGGTAATTGTATCTGAAACTAATCCGGAGGATGAGCATGCAATTTTTATCTGACCGGGAATACTTGTTGCCTGCAATTGAATTGTAGCTATACCTCCATGTGCTTTAACAGGACTATCACCTATTAAAAGCCCATGGGATTGCCCTTCAATAATTGAATAGGTTATTTCGTTGGTAGCCGTGCCCACAAGATTGCCGTATGGGTCCTGTATTTCAGTATGTATTGTACTTTTAGAAACATTGTCCGCTTTCATGGAAAGGGGTGTGGCATAGCTGAAAAGTTTAGATACATGGCCAATATACTCCACCTTAACCACAAAAGGATGTTTATAGGAGTCCGAACCGCCTTCTGGTAATTCTGTTACGATCTGGAGAAAATAATCCGATTTATCCAAATCTTGCCTATAAAAGACAATACTGTTTTGTTGCTTATCCCATTCAATATTTTCCAGACGGGTATTACTTTCCTTCTCATATAGCCGGACAGACATATTCGTAATATGATTTACAGGAATATCTTCAATTGAAAATTTAATTATGTTACTTTGATTAATACTAAAATGCAGCCAGTCAACATCTAACCGGCTATTGCCAGATTGATAAGTAGAAAAAAGATGGTATTTTTCTCCAAGCTTAATATTGTAGGCTAATTCCTTTGTGTCTGGCTCATCCAAACCGCGAACAATAGAATATTCATCTTTTGTTTCCGTAAGGTGATTTCGATCGGCATAGATTATATCACCATGTGACTTTATGTATTGTCTTTCCAATTTAACCGCTTCATCACCTCCTACGCCATTATCCGAGGCGATCCAGGAGTAGTCAGTATTCGTTGGAAGAGACATTCCTGGGTTTGCAAACCAGTCTCCGAGTGTAGAATTCAGGCCTTTTATATTTTGATCATCTTCATCGCCATCACAATTTATATCATAATTATGAAAATTGTCATCTCGCATTTCATCATATTGTTCGTTCCCCCCAAAAAGGAAGACGCCATCATCATATCCTCTTCCATAAATATATGAATCACTATAGTTGTAATGCAGATCCCGGGCTGCTTCTGAATTGGGATTTATAACTATTGCCCCCCAATCCGATGCATTACTACCTAAATGAGGTGTACCAAATGTGACCAGTTTTGCAACTTTATGTCCATTTATTTTATCGTTTTTATCTACCCACCACTGTGGATTTCCATTGGAATCTGTTCTTTGCAAGTATTCACGTACAGCAAGCCCCCCCATTGAGTGTCCAAACAGCACAACTTTTTCCGCTCCCGTAGTCTCCAGAACTTTTTTTATCATCAAACCCAAAGCATAGGCCTGTTTGGCAACAGAAGATTCATTGCTTTCCGATTGTCCCGAAACACCATGATTGTGATAGGGAATAATTTTGTTATTTGGTTTATCATAATATCCGTTAAAATTAATACAAAAAAGGTCATAGTTGCCTATTTTATCATAAACAACCACGTCATCCGTATATTTTGTAGAATTGAAATCTTTATTTAAAACAGCATGAAAAACACCATCGTTCTCAATGGTTCCAATAGTACTTAAGTCCGAATATTGCCAGCCCAAATCCGTAAAAAATTCAAGCGCTTCTTCCCAGGTTTCATCACTGCTGTTTAATCCATGGATAAAAATAATGGGGTAAACTGGTGATTGAGCAATAGTCAAACCCGTCAACAAAAATATTGTTAATATGACAAAAATAAGTGTTTTCATATTTTACATTTTTTTAAAAAAGAAAATACAGGCCATGAGATTTTAACATGGCCTGATGTAAAAAAGTCCTACTTTTTGTTTTTTTGCTGCCCTTTTTTATAATCCTCGGCAGTAATTTCCACCCAATCCTTATCTGTTTTAGGATTATATTTCCAATATTTTTCCAATACTTTTACTGTATAATCAAAACGCACTTTTTCTAAAGGATTTCCTGCCTTATCTGTTTTAGATACCATATCTATAAAAGATATTTTTCCCTGACTGGCTTGTTCCGGGGTGACGGGAAAGATAATAGTTCCGGAGGCACGCATACCTGGCATTATCTCTTTATTGAATCCATTTATAAACTTGATCTTTTTAACAATTTTTGAAAGTATCATAACTAGCTGCATCTCTAGACCAGTTTTATCAGTATATTTATAATTTTTTAATATATATGACATTAATGTATTGTAATATGGTACTGCAGACTCAACATCTTCCATGATAGAAGATTTGGTTAGTCCCATTATCGGTTCGTCAAGATCAGGATCAATAAAAAGAACTCTGGAGTCCTTCATCCTCAATATATGATCCGTATTGTTAATAATATGTACCTTAAACGCTGTTAGACCATCAAAAAAGTCTATTTTGAATGGTTTTGACTCAGTTACAACTTTGTCGGAAAGAAAGGGCACATAGGAAACATTAATATTTTGTGTAAAATAGGATTTTTTATATGCATCTTCACCAAGAGGCATAAGCTCTATCTCAATACCTCCTTTTTTTTGCTTGGCCAGATTTTTATCAGCCAACTCAAATGTTTTAGTAACATTATATTTAGTTTTAATTTGACCTGCGCAACCGACCAATAAAAGAGATAAAATACCTATAGTTAAAAAACGATTAAACATATCTTCTCCTTAATAATTTCAATAAATTTTCTCTTAATAAAACTTCAAATTTTTGTGTTTCTCTTTTAAAACATTTCAAACTTGGCCTGTCGCCTATACTGTTCCAACGGGGTTTTTTGTATCTTCCTGCATACTTAAAAACCCCAAAATTGCAGCCAAGCCCAATAATACTACAGGAATCAAGCTAAAAAAGTTAAAACCCAAAACTAATACAAATCCTAGCCCCGCCAAAGCCATTAGCACAGCTCCCACTACAGGTTTTGACTTTACCATACCTGCGCCAATTAACGCAGCAATTGGTAAAACCAGACTTAAAAACTTCACCATTGTTCCCGAACCCGCCTGCCCGGCATCGGCTAGGCTTCCTAGACCAAATCCCACAAAACCATAAATAAGGGCGATTAATCCCCCAATAATCCCCAACACCATTGCTCCTGATTTCATGTATACCTCCTTTAAAAGCGTTAATTGTGAATGAAAATCCCATTATATGTCTCGAGAAACAAAATTTATTTGCGTAAATTCATCTTAACTATATTGGTTTTTATTTTACTATATAAGTGAATCAAGGTAATACGGTTTTCTTGACCAACTCTTGTTATACTATATATGACTACGGTGATGCAAAATGGAAAAATAAAATACATACTCTTTGTTAATTTTCTAAAATACTTTACGATAAACCGTTATAAATAAAGGAATTGATAGGGAAGCAATAACCTCAATATTTTTGATTATTTTGACTTTATAGGTTGTTCAACAATAGATAAGTAAAAATCGATACTGGAGAAAAAGAAGGTAATAGAAACGATTTTTTCGTTTTATCAAAACTCTCTATTTTTATTACAAAAAGAGAGTTTTAAAATTCAATTAGATGTTTATAGACGGAGGTGTAAGCTTTTTTGTGTAAACGAAAAAGCGCCGTTTGGTTCTGCAAGAACTAAACGGGTAAAAGGGGCCGTAGGGGCGCCCGTACGGCCCGGCGCGATTTTCGCAAAAGAGCTTTGATAGTTTTGTGTAATTCCTTTATACTTTTTTAACGAAAGGAGTTACCATGAATTTTGATCCTAAACTTATAGACCAACT
>WGBH01000378.1 GCA_015494435.1 Thiotrichaceae bacterium
AGGCTGTGGTAATGGTGTCTTGGGTATTATTGCGCAACGCTATCAACCAAAGAGCCAAATCAGTTTTTTAGATGAATCCTATATGGCAGTAGCATCCGCAAAAATGAATTATGAAAAAATTTATAAATCCGTTGCAAATAGCCAATTTTTAGTCAGTGATTGTTTAAATCAATTAAGCAATGACAACATTGATTTAATTCTTTGCAATCCACCCTTTCATCAACAATATGCCCTTGGTGACCAAATAGCATGGCGCATGTTTACACAAAGCTTTAAACGCCTACAACAAGGGGGGCAACTGCTAATCGTTGGTAATCGACATTTACAATATACGGCGAAATTAAAAAAGATTTTTGGTAACAGTCAAATCATTGCTAGCAATAGAAAATTCCAAGTGATTTCTGCGATCAAAAATCAAAGACATTAGTTTTAGTACGAGCAAAATATTCGCACTGCAACAATGCGTCTATTTATAAAATCGCACTTAAATCGAGCCACTCAATCTTTTTACTTTAACGCTTCATAGCTAACTTTATCTATTTGTTTTAAATCACTATATTTTCAGCAACATTTATAAAAAACAATCTTGGCATTATTTTTGCTTGTTATTTTTATTAAGAATAATTTCTGACTGATCTGGAGTCACACAATATGAAAAATCTGGTCGTTATTGGAAACGGTATGGCAGGGATGCGTACCGTTGAAGAGTTATTAAAATTAGAACCTGAGAAATACAATATTACTGTCTTTGGTGATGAGCCTTATGGCAACTATAACCGCATTATGCTCTCGCCCGTTTTGGCAAATGAGAAAACCATTGATGAGATCATGCTCAATGAAGAACAATGGTATGTGGACAATCAGATTACTTTGCATAAAGGCAAGCGGGTTTCTAAGATTGATCGTATTGCGAAAAAAGTTATTGCAGAAGATGGCACAGAAGCTGCCTATGATCGCTTATTAATCGCAACAGGTTCAACCTCTTTTATGTTACCGCTAAAAGGCGCAGATAAAGAGGGTGTGATTGGTTTCCGTGATATTGCGGATGTCAATACCATGATGGATGCCGCTAAAAATTATAAAAAAGCAGTGGTGATTGGAGGTGGTTTATTAGGACTTGAAGCCGCCAATGGTTTAATGAAACAGGGTATGGATGTCACCGTTGTGCATCTTTTAGATTCACTCATGGAACGCCAGCTTGATAAGCCTGCCTCGGCAATGCTAAAAACATCGCTTGAAGAAAAAGGTATGACCTTTTTAATGGAATACGCAACCGATGAAATTCTCGGTGATACGCGTGTTACAGGGCTAAAATTTAAAAATGGCGAAAGCATTGATGCTGATTTAGTTGTCATGGCCGTCGGCATCAAACCTAATTTCACCTTAGCACAAGAGGCTGGCTTGCATTGTGAACGTGGTATAGTAGTCAATGACACCCTGCAAACCTTTGATCCTAATATTTATTCTGTCGGCGAATGTGTACAGCATCGTGGTAATGTTTACGGTCTTGTTGCACCCTTATTTGAAATGGCAAAAGTGGCTGCTAATCATTTAGCAGAGTTAGGCATTAGTCGCTATGAAGGCTCCGTAACATCAACGCTGTTAAAAGTAACAGGCATTGATCTTTTCTCAGCAGGTGATTTTTTAGGTGGTGACAACACAGAAGAATTAGTCCTTCACGATCAAGCAGGTGGTTCTTATAAGAAGCTAGTATTACAAGATAATAAAGTCATCGGCTGTGTACTCTATGGTGATACCGTAGATGGTACTTGGTACTTCCAATTATTAAAAGAAGGCACCGATATTTCTGATTTTCGCAAATCCATTTTATTTGGACAAGCGCATTTGGGTGATTCAGGGCATGGCGATATCGACCGTGTTGCTTTACTTCCTGATAATGCAGAAATTTGTGGCTGTAATGGTGTGTGCAAAAAAGAAATTGTCGATACTATTCTTGAAAAGAAACTCTTCACATTAGATGATGTGCGCGCCCATACCAAAGCGTCCTCATCCTGTGGTTCTTGTACTGGCTTGGTCGAATCATTACTCGCACATACCTTAGGTGGTGATTTTGAACAAGCCCCCAGCAAAAAAGGCATGTGCGCTTGTACCGAACATTCGCATGAGGAAGTGCGTAACGCCATACGTTCTGAAACGCTAAAAACACAAGAAGAAATTCGTCAATATCTTAATTGGACAACGCCAGATGGTTGCCCAACTTGTCGGATGGCAATTAATTATTACCTCCTGTGCGAATACCCAGGCTATGATGATCCGCAATCACGCTTCATTAACGAACGCGCGCATGGCAATATTCAAAAAGATGGTTCTTATTCCGTTGTACCGCGTATGTTTGGTGGCATGTGTACCGCCGATCAATTGCGTACTATTGCCGATGTTTCAGATAAATACGCCGTCCCCGAAATGAAAGTAACAGGCGGACAACGAATTGATCTCTTTGGCTTGAAAAAAGAACAATTACCCTTGATTTGGAAAGATTTATCCGATGCAGGTTTTGTCTCAGGACATGCCTATGGTAAAGCAATGCGAACCGTTAAAACCTGTATTGGTGATTCATGGTGTCGCATGGGCACACAAAACTCTACTCGCTTAGGGATTAAATTAGAAGAACTCACATGGGGTTCTTGGATGCCACATAAATTTAAGCTCGCGGTCTCAGGTTGCCCTCGTAACTGTGCAGAGGCAACCATTAAAGATTTTGGAGTCGTCTGTGTCGATTCAGGCTATGAATTGCACGTTGCAGGCAATGGCGGAATTAAAGTACGTGTCACCGACTTCCTAACGAAAGTCACTACAGAAGATGAAGTCATAGAATGGACAGGTGCTTATTGCCAATTGTATCGTGAAGACGCTATCTACTTAGAGCGTACTGCACCTTGGAT
>WGBH01000379.1 GCA_015494435.1 Thiotrichaceae bacterium
TAAAGAAAATATCAATTGATTATCCTTATACCCCTGAACCTAGTTTTAAAGCTTATATTAATAAATTACGAGCAAGAATTGATAATAAAAATATGCATACTATGAAAAGTGAACTTTCACCACATTTTATCTGTTTAGGCCCAGCCTGCACTGCAGGGTTACCGATAGCACAGCAATTTGAGTCTTTAGTAAAAAACTTGGGAAATAAACCTTGGCAACGTTTATTAAAATTAGTAAAAACAAAATATTATCAACAGGTTAATGGTCATATTTGCGGTCCTGCTCGAATCAATTTTATAGGTGAAGGCAGAAATAGAGTCGCAGGAAAAAGCTGGGGGTATATCAATGCGAAAGATGTTCGTTTACGCAAACAAGCAAATACAAAGGCAACCATTATAACCCATTTAAGTCATGATGCAGTTAAGTTGTTATCTGTTGCAAAAACAGACAAAAGAGGTCGTCAATGGATTAAAGTTGAAACATTAAAGGGACAAAAAGGTTTTGTTGTTGAGAAATATTTTCTAATGCTAACCCCGCAACAAGTTTGTTATCAGCAAATTAATGGCGAGTGGAAGATTTCTGGGTTTAGATCACCCTAATCTTGACCAAGGAACTTCCTAAATATCACTATTGCTATGCTACTATTTGTTTCTTCAATATATTTAGGAAGAAAAAAGCATGGAGAATAAACTGTGGATTATAGGCTGTGGTGATATTGGGCGCCGTGTTGCCAATCTTTATATCCAGCAAAGCAAACAACAACGGAGAAAGATCAATATTAAGGCGCTTATTAATAGCCAAAGATCAAAACAGCGTTGTGAAGCAATAGGGATTAAAGCAACAGTTTTAAATTTGGATAATATAAGTACAAATAAAGCCATAAATTTTAGTTCAGAGATGCAAAATGCCAAACTCTTTTATTTTGCCCCACCGCCATCTCTAGGAAGAGAAGATATTCGTTTTAAACGGTTTCTAGCTTCTTTATCTTATCAACCGAAACGCATTGTTTTAATTAGTACCACGGGGGTTTATGGGGATTCAAAAGGTGCTTGGATTGACGAACAGACTCCCGTTAATCCACAAGCAGATCGTGCTTATCGACGTTTATCAGCAGAACAACTTTTGCAACAATGGGCGCAAAAATATCAACGTGAATATATCATCCTTCGCGTTGCAGGTATTTATGCTAAAGATCGTTTGCCACTTACACGTTTGAAAAAGGGGTTAGCAGTTGTTAATGCGACAGAAGCTGCTTGGACGAATCGCATTCATGCCGATGATTTGGCGATGATTTGTAAACAAGCAATGGAATCAACGTTCAATGGTGAAATTTATAATGTAACAGATGGACATCCTAGTACGATGACAGAATATTTTAATCAAGTCGCTGATTATGCAGGTTTAAAGCGTCCTCCACAGATTAGTATGCAACAAGCAGAAGCGACTTTAAGCGCTGGTATGCTGTCTTATTTACGCGAATCACGTCGTATTAGTAATCAAAAAATACTGAATCAGTTAGCGATAGAGCTACAATTTCCTGATTTAGAGCGAGGATTAAAGATTTAACTTTGCTATATTGCCTCACTTTTTATAGTCAACAGCATACGTTTTATGAGTACATTAATTTATTCCCTTATCACTATCCCTGATTTCGCTACAGGCGCTAAACTCCATGATTTACAAGGCTTAGATAATGGTGGAACTGCAAAAGCATTATTTCATTTGCAAGCACAAAAGACAGGTAATGAGTCACTACCAAGCTATTTGCAGCATATTATTGCTATTTCCATTGTGTTATCAGACCAAGAAGGCAAAACACAAATACTAACTTTAAAAGATGACCAAGAAGTTGATATTTTAAATACTTTTTTTGATATTGTTGAACATTACCAACCAACACTTGTTACATGGGATGGAGAATATTTTAATTCTGAGGTGATTAATTATCGAAGCATTAAACAGGCAGTGCAAATTTCACCTTATTATCAAGACAAAGCACATCATTTTAACTTAAATAATGCCATGGTTTCTAGTTCCGCCATAACACCGCTTGAAGATATTGCGACATTATTAGGTTTAGAAGCACAAGAAAATAAAAGTAGCCGTGTGATTTGTGAAAACTATCTAGCAGAAGAATACGATACTTTATATGCCTACAATGAAAGCAATGCGCTTAATATCTATCAAATTTATTTGCGCTATCGGCTTTCGCATGGTGCTATTGATATTGATGAGGAAAGCTTCAATAAGTTGCAGAATTTAATCT
>WGBH01000380.1 GCA_015494435.1 Thiotrichaceae bacterium
CCTTATGATGATATTATGAATTTTGATAAATTATATCAAAATATCCTCTAGTTTTTTACCACCTGCTAATTCAGCCTCAACCCACTTAGGTCGTCTTCCTCTGCCTGTCCATGTTTGATCTGCGTCTTTAGGATTGACATATTTGGGTCTTACTGTGATCGTTTTTCTAGCTTTAGAAGCAGAAACAACCTCATCAAAGGTAAAGCCTGATTGTTTAGCGAGTTTTTCCATTTTTTTTCGTAAAGCAATCCGCTCTGTTTTTTGCCTCTGTTTTATGTGACCAACTAAATCTTTCTGTAGTTGAATTAATTCAGGTAAGCTCAATTTCTCTAATTTGATAGACATCCTTTCTCCAATATTTGGTGGTAATATTAATGTATAGTTAATCTATACATTCCTAATACTATAAACTATGAATACACTTTTCAAGTATTATAATCTTATTAATTGTAAATATGGGATGATTTATAGCGATGTGTTTAAAAAACATATATTAATAACAACAAGATGTATAAATAATATATTGTTGGCAAGTTGAAGAAGAGCTTTGAGTTTAATGATGTTAAGAAATATGGGCTTGTATTTTATGGTTGCTTAATCACACTTTATCTGAATTTAAGCCATGTCACTGGTAATAGTTATCATTTTTATGTGATCATTAAAGAGTTGTCAATTTTCTACTACTTACCATTTTTTAAGATAAATAATAATAATGAAAATAAAAAATATCAAAAATAAGGCTAATATTGAAAGCGGTATGGTCTCCGCTGTGACGATTGTAATTCTGTTTATTTTTAGTATTCTTTTAGCTGTCTGGCAAACGCTTTACAATCAAGGTAGTGACTTAGTATCGGGTGTTCCTTTATTTTTACCCTTATTGCAGGCAGTATTACTATTGTTGGTGATTATATTTGGTGTGTTACTTTATAAGGTGCGTTATAAATCAATCCTGAGTCGAGACGTGATGGGTATGTCAAATCAGGGGGTTAATTTATCTTTTGAAAATACAGAGACTTTTTTAGGGGCTGCTGCGGGCGGGATTATTCGTCTGAATACAGCGTTTGAAATAGAGTATATTAATAAGGCTGCGATCACTATCCTTGGCTTTAAAGAGAGAGAGGCGAGAGGCAAGTCGATTTATCGATTAATAAAAAATTATAATTCGAAAAATGGGCGTTTTATTTTAAAAGACACTTTGGAAAAACAGTTCGAGACACGTGCTACTCCTTCTGAATTCAGTGAAATTACTCTGATTAACCTAGCGGGTGAGTATCGTTACTTAAAGTTAAAAACAGCGCCTGTGCAAAATAATAATGGTTCAATTGATTACGTTATTTTGATTATGCAAGATTTAACAGAAGAGAAGAAAAGAATAAATCAACTTTATCGTCAAGCGTCTGTAGATTCTTTAACAGGATTAAGAAACAGACAGAGTTTTCAGCGTTGTTTAGATGATGTATTAGAAAAATCCGCTGGCACGAGTGAACGTCATGTTTTGTGTTATATGGATTTGGATCATTTTAAAGTGGTGAATGATGTCTGTGGTCATGCGGCAGGTGATGAATTACTAAAGAAAATAGCGAATATTTTTTCTAAAACTGTGCGTGCATCGGATAAAATTGCACGGGTCGGAGGAGATGAATTTGCAATTTTATTGCCTCAATGTGAAATAGAAACATCAAAAAGAATCTGTCAGCGTATTATAGAAGATGTGAGTGATTATCGTTTTACTTGGCAGAAAAAAAGTTTTTCAGTTGGTGTAAGCATTGGGGCGATTGAGTTTGATTCAACATCTCGTGTATCAGACCGAAGTGATTTAATGATAGCGGTTGATAAGGCTTGTTATAAGGCAAAGCAAAATGGACGTAATCAATTATATATTGAAGATTTAAGTAAAACAGCCACTGCATCGAATAATAAAAAAATGAATCAAATGCAGCGGTGGGATGAATCAATTAACCAAGCTGTGAAGAAAAATCAGTTTGTTCTTTTTATCCAGCCAATTGTTTGTTTGGATACAACGGACGACTGTAATAAGGCGCAATATGAAGTATTGGTACGAATGAAACATCAGGGTGAATTATTATCACCTGGTAGTTTTTTACCTTCAGCAGAGCGTTTAGGTTTAATGTCAACCATTGACCGTTGGGTTGTGAGTAAAACAATTGAAACGCTTGTAAAAAATGACGAGAGCAAGATGAGGCAAAGTGGGTGCTTATTTACTATTAATATTTCGGCAGATAGCGTTTTAGATACTGATTTTGTGTCATTTGTTAAAGCACTTCTTGAGGATCAAAAGATTGCGCCAGAATTATTGTGTTTTGAAATATCAGAAAGTGTTGCTTTAGCTAATTTTTCTGAAACACAGACGACTTTAAAACAATTATCCGATTTAGGTTGCAGTGGTTCATTGGATGATTTTGGTAGCGGTTTTACTTCACTGAGGTATTTACGTGAATTGACATTGCATTATTTGAAAATTGATGGTTCTTTTATTCGTAACATGAGTAAAAACCGTATAGATGCAGCCATGGTGGACGGCGTTAATAAGGTTGGGCAAGTAATGAATTTACGCACTATTGCAGAGTTAGTGGAAAATGAAATTACAGTTAAATTATTGCAAAAAATGGGGGTAGATTATGCACAGGGCTATCATTGTGGTAAGCCTTTTCCTATGTCTGAAATCTATGCAAAAACATCTATTATTCATTAGTTTAACCACGTTGTAAAATAAGCTAACTAGACCATTTTTCTTGAGCCTATAAGTTCAATAGATTAGATAAGACTTTTTCTTTTTTAATGCCCTTTAGATTGAAAAGCTGAAAAAAGCTACTATAGTTCTTAAAATGTCTTGTTATTCACTTTATTTAGGTAGCTTGGGATGAACTTGAGTGTGTCTCGTATTTTTCTTGTTTTATTTATTGTCGTTCCTGCTATTGAGATTTATCTCTTAATCCAGGTAGGTAGTCTTATTGGTGCGATACCGACTATTTTATTGATCCTTGCAACTGCAATGATTGGAGTTGCTCTTTTGCGTCAGCAGGGGCTATCTACTTTGTCTCGTTTTCAAAATAATTTATCATCAGGGGCATTACCTGCCCAAGAGTTGGTTGAAGGGGTTTTACTTGCGGTTGGCGGTGCATTACTAATGACCCCAGGGTTTGTGACCGATGCAATGGGGTTTTTCTGCTTAATCCCTCTAACTAGAAAGATCTTTGCAATGTATATTATGAAACGCTCAGCGGTACAGATGCAAGCAGGTATGGGCGGAGCTGGATTCTCACGATCTCAACAAGGCGCTGGCTTCTCCCAGCAAGATAATATTTATGAAGGTGAATTTGTGCGTAAAGACGATGATCGTCTGAAGCATGATTAATTGTTCTGTTGTCAAAAATCTTTCTTTTTAAAAATATATTTCAATAATCTCTTTTTTTCTCTTGAATTAATTTAAGCCGACCACATCATTAGCAGTCCTTAATCGAGACTGCTAATTTCTAATGAGATTCTTATTTTCTCTTGATATCAGCAGTTGTTAAAAACAGTAAAATCAAAAAAATGTATGGAGTAAATAGTATGAATATTCGTCCTTTGCATGATCGTGTACTAGTACGTCGCATGGAAGAAGAGCGTAAAAGTGCTGGCGGAATCATTATTCCTGATAATGCCACAGAAAAACCAAATCGTGGTGAAATCATTGCGGCGGGTAATGGAAGAATCGTAGATTCTGGTGATGTACGCGCAATGGATGTGAAAATCGGCGATCAAGTTTTATTCGGTCAGTACGCGGGTACAGAAGTAAAAATTGAAGGTGAGACATTATTGATGATGAAAGAAGAAGATATTTTAGCGGTATTAGAAGACTAAAAATTTTCATTTGATAGCTACTGTTAATGCAGGGAGCTGGAATAATTATTTTAAAAAAAATAGTAAGTTAAGGATTTAATAGTATGAGTGCAAAAGAAGTACGTTTTGGTGATGACGCACGCGTCCGCATGGTACAAGGTGTTAATGTTTTAGCAAATGCAGTGAAAGTAACCTTAGGTCCTAAAGGGCGTAATGTTGTATTAGAAAAATCATTTGGTGCACCAACGATTACAAAAGATGGTGTTTCAGTAGCCAAAGAAATCGAACTAGAAGATAAGTTTGAGAATATGGGCGCGCAAATGGTGAAGGAAGTTGCTTCACAAACTAATGATGTTGCAGGTGATGGAACGACGACAGCAACTGTATTAGCGCAAGCGATTGTGCGTGAAGGGATGAAGTCGGTTGCGGCGGGCATGAACCCAATGGATCTTAAGCGTGGCATTGATAAAGCGGTTGTTGCTGCTGTTGAAGAATTACATACCATGTCAAAGCCTTGTACTGACAGTGCGGCGATTGCACAGGTTGGTTCTATTTCTGCCAACTCTGATACCGTTATCGGTCAACTTATTGCTGATGCAATGGATCGTGTTGGTCAAGAAGGTGTTATCACGGTTGAAGAAGGTAATTCTTTAAAGAATGAATTAGACGTTGTTGAAGGAATGCAGTTTGATCGTGGTTATCTTTCTCCTTACTTTGTCAATAACCAAGAAAAAATGGTTGCTGATTTAGATGATCCTTATGTGTTATTGCATGATAAAAAAATTACTAATATTCGTGATTTATTACCTGCACTAGAAGGTGCCTCTAAAGCAGGCAAACCTTTAATGATCATCGCTGAAGATATCGAAGGTGAAGCATTAGCAACATTAGTTGTTAATAATATGCGCGGTATTGTTAAAGTGGTTGCAGTTAAGGCGCCAGGTTTTGGTGATCGTCGTAAAGCAATGCTAGAAGACCTTGCAATCTTAACAGGGGGTAAGGTTATTTCGGAAGAAGTCGGTATGAGTCTTGAAGCCTTAAAAATGGATGACTTAGGTCAGGCTAAGCGTGTCACAGTCAGTAAAGATGATACGACTATTATTGATGGTGTCGGCGATAAAGCAGCAATAGAAGATCGTGTTGGCATGATTCGCGCACAGATTGAAACAACAACCTCTGACTACGATAGAGAAAAGCTTCAAGAGCGTGTGGCTAAGCTAGCAGGCGGTGTTGCCGTGATTAAAATTGGTGCAGCAACAGAAGTTGAAATGAAAGAAAAGAAAGACCGTGTAGAAGATGCATTACACGCAACGCGTGCTGCAGTTGAAGAAGGCGTAGTACCAGGGGGTGGTGTTGCACTTGTTCGTGCTCAACAAGCAATTGCAGAAATGAAAGGCGAAAATGCAGATGAAGACATGGGGGTTAGCATTGCACGTCGCGCAATGGAAGAGCCGCTACGTCAAATCTGTAGCAATGCAGGTGATGAAGCATCGGTTGTATTGAATGCTGTTGTTAAAGGTGAAGGTGACTACGGTTATAACGCCCGTACTTCTGAGTACGGTGATATGATCGGGATGGGTATTCTTGATCCGACTAAAGTAGCTCGTGCAGCACTACAACATGCAGCCTCTGTTTCTGGTTTGATTATTACGACTGAAGCGATGATTGCAGATATTCCTCAAGATGATGCCAGTGGCGCACCTGATATGGGTGGTGGCATGGGCGGAATGGGTGGAATGGGCGGAATGGGCGGTATGATGTAAGCTTTTTCCCATTCTAACTAAGTAAATTTCGTTCTAAGTTCTAACTAAAAAAAGCTCTGCTCAAATAATTTGATCAGGGCTTTTTTTGTAACTTCAGAGTTTTTATTTTTGGAAGATAGTCTTAGGTTGATCTGCTTCTAACATTTTAGCTAAGCGATCAGCGGGCATGTAACCTGGAATCAAGCGACCTGTTTCGGTAATTAAGGCAGGTGTTCCTGTGACACCAATTTTTTGACCTAACTCATACTGCGTCTTGACTGGATTATCGCATTTTTTTTCATCGAATGGTTTACGCTCTTTAGCGTTTGTCATTGCGGTTTGTTGTGCGGCACTATCACCCGCACACCAAACACTGACGGCTTTATCTGTCTCTTATACACATCTGACGC
>WGBH01000381.1 GCA_015494435.1 Thiotrichaceae bacterium
GGATAAACCAGGATTGCGTGAACCATGGTATAAAATTAGAAGCAAACCCGCTATTCAACAAGAAATACAACATCTTGATGAAATTATAATAGAACTACTGAAAATAATAGAACACGCAGCAAAGCGGAGTAAAGAATTTGCCTCCTTTTTTGAACGTCTGAAGGTAATGAAAACTCGACTGGATCAACTCAATAATCCCAAAAATAACACCGTGCAATGGTATGAAACATTTACCCAGTCTTTTTCTTTAAATTCAACCCCATTGGATATCGCTGAACCGTTTAAAAAACAATTAGAAGCCGTTTCATGTGCATGGATATTGACCTCTGCAACCTTAGCAGTCCAACAATCCTTTACACACTTTACACAGCGCATTGGATTAGAACGCCCCGCTGAATTATTGCTAGATAGTCCTTTTGATTATTGGCATCACGGTTTACTCTATGCACCGCCTAATATGCCTGAACCACAACAACATGATTTTATAGAATCATTAATTGAAGCCGCATTGCCTGTCATAGAAGCAGCGGGTGGGCGTACCTTTATGCTTTTCACCAGTTATCGCGCCCTTAATGAAGCCGCAGAATTACTACAAGATGAAGTAGATTACCCTATTTTAGTGCAAGGCGAGTCATCACAAGCAGATATGATCGAAAAATTTCATGAGCTAGGTAATGCGGTTTTATTAGGAACTAGTAGTTTTTGGGAGGGAGTAGATGTACGTGGAGCTGCCTTAAGTTGTGTCATTATTGATAAATTACCCTTTGCCTCACCAGGAGATCCTGTTTTAGAAGCGCGTATTAAAGCGATTCGAGAAGCTGGAGGCAATCCGTTTGGAGAATATCAATTACCACAAGCTGTCATTGCGCTCAAACAAGGCGCTGGGCGCTTGATTCGTGATGAAGAGGATAAAGGCGTTTTAATGATTTGTGATCCGCGACTGCGTACTAAACCCTATGGACGAACCTTCCTTGCCAGTCTTCCACGCGTTCCACGTACCAGCAAACAAGAAGATGTAGAGCGTTTCTTTAAAACACATAAAATTTAAATATGAAGACTGATCATTCCAATAACCCCTCCATTATTCTCGCCATAGAAACAGCAACCGAAGCCTGTTCCGCTGCAGTAGCCATAGGCGATAAGATCATAACTCGCTTTAGCATTGCACCACGTGAGCATACAAAACTTATTTTAACCATGATGGATGAGGTACTTAAAGAAGCAGACGTTAAATTAAATCAAGTCGATGCCATCGCTTTTAGTCGAGGCCCTGGTGCTTTTACAGGAATTCGTATTGCAGTGGGTGTAGCACATGGCGTCGCACTTTCTATGGATAAATTAGTGTTACCTATTTCAACACTGGCAGCCATAGCCCAGCAAATGCAACAACAGCAAGCGACACACCATTGTCTGGCGGCCATGGATGCGCGTATGGGCGAAGTGTATTGGGGAAAATACACAGTAAAAAAAGGCTTAATGCGCTTGCAAGGCACAGAAGCCGTCACTAAACCAGAAAATTTACTTACCGCCTTAAATACTGAAAATCAAGAAACAATTTGGACAGCCGCAGGCAGTGGATGGGATCAATACGCACAACAACTGAATCTTACAACTCATCAGAAACTAATAAAAATCGATAACATCCTCCCCTCAGCAGAATATATTGCAAAATTAGCCGTTGAAGATTGGAAGCAAGGAAAAGCGATCAATATAGAAGACGCTCAACCTATCTATTTGCGTAATAAAGTCGCGCAAACAGTCGCAGAAAGAAAGAGAGCAAAATGAATCGCTTTAACAAAGCCTTTAGTCACAAAGCGGATTCCTTATTAAACGGTATTATTAGAAGCAAACCCAGTGATTTTAAAGTCAATGAAATAGCTTCCTTTGTACCTTCAACGACAGGTGAGCATGTTTTTTTGCAGATACAAAAAATAGGTGAAAATACAGACTGGGTCGCAGGCTTATTAGCTAAAATAGCCAAGGTGCGAAAAAGGGATGTTAGCTATACGGGAATGAAAGATCGTAATGCAATCACAACACAATGGTTTAGCGTACAAATGCCAGGTAGAGAAGCCCCCGATTGGCAACAACAACTCCCCGAAAATATTAAAGTATTACAACAAACACGTCATCATAGAAAACTACGTCGAGGCGCATCCAAAGGCAATCATTTTTCTTTGATTATCCGTCACCTAACAGGCGATATTGAACAAGCTAAAAGATTGTGTCAAACAATCAAAATCAATGGAGTCCCTAATTATTACGGTGAACAACGCTTTGGACATGATTTATATAATATAAAAAGTGCAGAAAACTGGTTTAACATAGGATTTAAGCTTAAATCACGCAACAAAAGAAGTATCTTTCTATCCGCTGCCCGCTCATGGATTTTTAATCACATCCTTTCACAACGAATACAGCAAGGAAGCTGGAATCAAGCCCAGACAGGTGATGTTTTTATGCTTGATGGCAGTCAATCCTGTTTTGCAGATGATGGTGATTCCAATTTAAAAGCGAGAACTCAGCAAGGAGATATTCACCCCACAGGGGCGTTATGGGGCAAAGGAGAGTTATTGACAACAGGGGATATTGCAACGCTAGAACAAAACATCGCTACGGATTTTAAACACTTAGCGAATGGTTTAATCAAATATGGATTAAAACAAGAACGCCGTTCCTTGCGTTTAGTTGTTAATGAATTTGAATATAATTTCGAGGGTAATAAACTGTTTTTAAATTTTTCTCTACCCACAGGCAGTTTTGCAACCGTTGTGTTAAGAGAGTTAGGGGTTTTCAAAGTATAAGGAACTCTTAAGTGAATTAATTATTATTTAACTATATTTTTTCATTGAAAATTTCATTTTTAATAAAAAG
>WGBH01000382.1 GCA_015494435.1 Thiotrichaceae bacterium
GAGCATGGAGTGATACTTTGATTTCTTTTTCCTTAATTTTCTTTTTGTAGAGTGTATGATGTTTAGAATTCAGTTTATTATCATCGTCCTTGATTTGTTTAAACATAGTCTACTCTCTTCTGTGGCTGTCGGAATATTAGCTTAATTGAGTATAGATCAAACAATAAAAAGGTGAATGAAATAATTTTATGATTAGCTGATAAAATTGCTATTATTCGCAGTCTTTATCGAAAAAATGAATATTTCTGTTAAGTTTTTTAATAATTTAAAAAAATAAAAGCGTTGAAAATTAATGTCCAATCATCTTAATCCCCCGCAAAAAAAAGCAGTAGAACATATCGGTACACCTCTTTTAGTTTTAGCAGGTGCAGGAAGCGGTAAAACGCGTGTTATTATCACCAAAATCTCGTGGTTAATTCACAAGGCAGGGCTTCATGCCAAAAATATTGCTGCGATTACCTTTACTAATAAAGCGGCGCGTGAGATGAAGCAACGGGTGAATGAATTACTGCATAAGTCAGAGTCTAAAGGTTTAACCGTTTCTACTTTTCATACCTTAGGGTTAAATATTATTCGAAGCGAATATAAAACGCTGGGTTATAAGTCAGGCTTTACTATTTTTGATGCGCAGGATACAGGCACTATTATTAAAGAGTTGACCTTAAAAGAAGCGGATACCGATGCGGCGGATGATGATAAGGATTATCGCTGGCTTATTTCAAGATGGAAGAATGATTTTATCTCTCCGAGACAAGCTTATGACATGGCGACAACATCGGAGGAGTTGCTAGCGGCTAGAGTCTATGAGCGTTATCAGCGCCAACTTAAAGCCTATAATGCATTGGATTTTGATGATTTAATTGTGCTTCCTGTGCAGTTGTTTAATGAGCATCCTGAAATATTGCAAAAATGGCAACAGAAACTACGCTATTTATTAGTGGATGAATATCAAGATACTAATACCTGCCAATATAATTTAGTGAAGCAATTGGTAGGGATGCGTTCTGGTCTAACCGTGGTGGGGGATGATGATCAATCCATCTATGCATGGCGAGGTGCGCGTCCTGAAAATATTAGCCAGTTAAGCCGTGATTATCCGCATTTGAAAGTGATTAAATTAGAGCAAAATTACCGTTCTACCTCGCGTATTTTAAACAGTGCCAATCAGCTTATTGCTAATAACCCTCATCTTTATGATAAAAATTTGTGGAGTGCTTTAGGGGAGGGTGAGCGTATTACTATTCTGCCTTGTCGCACTGCAGAACATGAAGTGACACAGGTGGTGACTGAGATGATAAAATATGTCTTTCGTGATCGTGCTCAGTATAAAGAGTTTGCCATTTTATATCGTAGCAACCATCAAAGTCGTTTATTTGAACGTGCCTTACGTGATCATAATATCAGTTATAAAATCACAGGTGGGATTTCCTTTTTTGAACGTGCCGAAGTTAAAGACACCTTGGCTTATTTACGTTTGATTAGTAATACCGCTGATGATGCCGCTTTCTTGCGTGTCGTTAATACACCGAAGCGGGAGATTGGTGCAAGTACCTTAGAAAAATTAGGAGAATATGCGAATAAACGTAATGTAAGCCTATTTACAGCCAGTACAGAATTAGGTTTTGCACAACAAATTAGTACGCGAGCTAAAGCACGTTTAGAGCGTTTTACTTACTGGGTTAATGAAATGATACGGCTTAATCAAGAGTTAGAACCTGAAGCGATTGTTAATAAAGTGATTATTGAAACCGATTATGCAGAGTGGTTACAACATACCAGTTCATCGCCTAAAATGGCAGAGCGGCGAATGCAAAATGTGAATGAAATTATTGCTTGGGTAAAGCGACTTTATAATGAGGGTGATGGTAAAGAAACACTGTCAGAAGTGGTTTCACATATGGCATTGATGGATATTTTGGAACGGAATAAAGAAGAAGATAAAGAGCAAAATGATGTCAGCCTGATGACACTGCATACCGCTAAGGGATTGGAATTTCCTTATGTGTTTATAGTCGGAGTCGAAGAAGAAATACTACCGCATGCAAATAGTATGGAAGATGAAAAAGGGCTGGAAGAAGAGCGTCGTTTAATGTACGTGGGTATTACTCGTGCAAAAAAACAATTAACGATTAGCTTTGCCAAAACACGCCAACGCTATGGTGAAAGTATCCCTTGTGAACCAAGCCGTTTTTTAGAAGAGCTACCTGAAGAGCATCTTGAATGGGCAAACCGTAAAGTGGTCTCTCATGAAGAAATGCAACAAACAACACAGTCTTATGTTTCTAATTTACAGGATATGTTAGAGGATAATTAGGCAATAGAAATATCTTCTATATGGATTGATAATGATGATAAATAAAATTCCTATACTTGTGCTATAAGTAGCCATTATGAAGAATATTTCTAAAGATATTTTTAAGGCTTATGATATTCGAGGGGAGATTGGAAAGGATTTTATCCCTGAAGATGCGTATCAAATAGGTCTTGGAATCGGGACTCAATTATGGGCTAGCAGAGTCAACGATGCGTCTGGCATGTCTGCTATTAATAAACAAGCTCTACGGCTTTTAATAGGTCAGGATGCGCGTGTCAGTAGTCCTGAAATTGTCACACAGTTGCAAAGAGGTCTGCTTGAAACAGGCTGTGAGATAATTGATCTTGGTATTATTCCTACACCTGCTTTGTATTTTGCTTTATCACATTATCAGATTGGCAATGGTTTAATGATTACTGCAAGTCATAATCCTGCTAGTCATAATGGGATTAAAATGGTGTTTGATAATACGCCTCTGAGCAAAGAAGAAATTCAGCAACTGTATCGGCTCATTCAATCAGGAAAGTTTATCTCTAAACCTTTACCAAGGGACAGTATAAGAAAACAGAATATTCTTGCGGCTTATCAAGAGGCGATTGTAAACAATGTCTCTTTGCAACGTCCTTTGCGTATTGCTATTGATTGTTGTAATGGTGTTGCATCCTTAGTTGCTGAGGCGCTATTTAGTGAATTGGGTTGTGAGGTCTTCCCACTTTATTGTCAACTCGATGGTACTTTCCCTAATCATCCCCCTGATCCTACTAAACCAGAACACCTAGCTGCGTTGCAACAGCTTGTTATGGAGCAACAACTGGATATAGGACTTGCTTTTGATGGGGATGCAGATCGGATGATAGCGGTGGATGGTAATGGAAAAATACTGTGGCCTGATAGAATCATGATTTTATTCGCACAAAGTATTCTAAAGCAATACCCTCAGGCAAAAGTTGCTTTTGATGTTAAATGTAGCTATTTATTACCCCAAGCGATTATAAAGGCAGGCGGTGAGCCTTCTGTTTGTGTTAGCGGGCATTCACATCTCAAGTCTCATATGAAGCAAATTAATGCCATTATGGGAGGGGAGTTCAGCGGTCATATTATCCTTCGAGATCGTTGGTCTTGTTTTGATGATGCGCTTTATAATGCAGCACGATTGCTTGAAATTTTGTCTGAATCAATCTTGTCACCGACTCAAATTTTTGCTGAAATACCCGATAGTTATTCTACACCTGAGTATCTTTTGTACTTTCATAATAGTGCCAAGGCAAGAAAAGCAATGGCTATTATTATTGAAATAGCTGATTTTCCATTAGCAACCTATGCGCTAATTGATGGTTTACGCATCGATTATAAGGATGCTTGGGGCTTGGTTCGGGTATCGAATACAACCCCTACATTAACCTTCCGCTTTGAAGCTGAAACAGCGCAACGATTGGAGACAATAAAGCAGCAATTTCGGGATTTATTAGCGCATATTGGTATCACTTCTAACTTTCCTTTTTAGTGATTTGGATTTAATAAGATTAATTATTAATC
>WGBH01000383.1 GCA_015494435.1 Thiotrichaceae bacterium
GAAGAAAGGTTGGGGAAAGAATATCAATGCTCATAGAAAATACCCAAATGCTTACTTCGCAAAGCTTGAGCTTTTCACTCGTCATGAAGCTTGGGTTGTAGCGTGCCAATCTCGATGAAGAAACTATCAACTGGAGAGCCGTATGCGGGAGAACCGCACGTACGGTTCGGAGGGAGGGGAGGTAAAACTTCCCCACCCCTATAGGCAAATGATATTGTTATTTTTTTTGTGAGAGGATTCGACAGTCTAGGTTGTCGAATCCTCATCGCGTCAGCCTGGGGACAAGATGAAGAATGTGCTATCCTTAATGGCTATAACGACCAAGGAGCCTTAATAGATGGCAAAACATGACGAGGGTTATAAATCAATATTTAGTCATCCTGAAATAGTGCGTGATTTATTGACAGGCTTTGTGCACGAAGATTGGGTTGATAAGCTGGATATGAAGACACTAGAAAAAGTCAGTAGCCAGTTTGTCAGTCCAGAATTGCTGAAACGTGATAATGATAGTCTCTGGCGGGTACGTTATGGAGAAGAGTGGATTTATGTTTATCTCCTATTGGAATTCCAATCCACTCCTAACGACTGGATGGCGTTGCGGATTCTTAGCTATATCTGCCTACTTTATCAGGATTTATTGAAAAATAAGGATAAAAACTTGACACGTAACGGAAAACTTCCGCCTATTTTCCCCATGGTTCTTTATAACGGCGATGAAAAATGGAATCCCGATACCAATATTAGTGCATTAATTGATACCATAGAAGGAGATTTATCCTGTTATCAGCCCTCTTTTCAATATGTTTTTCTGGATGAGAAAAAGCACGGTAATAATGATTTACAAGAAATGCGTAACCTGACAGCGGCGATTTTTAATCTTGAGCAAGGGCGATCACCTGAGGATATCAGCAATATTGTTGAGCTTTTATCCTCATGGTTAAAACAGCCCGAACAAGCACCATTAAGCCAAAGTATTGCAGTATGGATAAAAACTGTATTATCGGCATCCCATTTTAATGATGCCGACTTATCCAATGAAACCCTACAATTAGAGGAAATTCGAGAAATGTTAGCAGAACGAGTTAAAAAATGGCCTGAGAAATGGCTTAA
The DNA here is from genome assembly GCA_015494435.1 of Thiotrichaceae bacterium. Lineage (GTDB taxonomy): Bacteria > Pseudomonadota > Gammaproteobacteria > Thiotrichales > Thiotrichaceae > JAGLBW01. Next base: position 1,111 of record WGBH01000383.1, read on the forward strand.
AGAAGGCGAAGCTATCGGTGAAGCTAGAGGCAAAATAGAAGGCAAAATAGAAGGTAAAATAGAAGGTAAAAGAGAAGGTAAAGCAGAGCTTCTTATTGATCTTCTACAAAAGCGCTTTCAACCGTTAAATAAAGCGCAGCAGGATTTAGTTTATTCTCTGAAAGGTAAGGTGATTACCTCTGCAATAGAATACTTGTTTCAAGCAAGCTCACTGGATGAAATTTTTGATTATATTAATACGCTTGAGAGCAGATAAACCTCTCTTAATCAGCCTCCTTAATATTATCTGAAATGAATCAAGCTTCAAAAATTTGTGGATTCTACTCAATAAGAAAAAAATAAAATCACTGTCCGCCACGCACGTACTTTTCTGTGTTTTTTCTTTGCTTTCAATCTGTGTGCTCTCCCATTGAGGGATAAAATAGTGATAAAAATCGTCAACATTACAAAATAAGGGTGTTTTCATAGTAGGAAGCGGTTTTTTTGTTGAGTGAATTGCTTGTTGTAAACCTTACTTTCTCATAAAAAAACGCTTTTGTCTTATCCCGAACTGGGGTTTTCTTAAGCTACTCCAAGAAAGCAGGTTTTTTGGCTTAGAGATGAGTGTTTAATTGATAAAGTAACATTGGCTGTTGCTATTAGTTTAAGAAAAATCAAACCGTATTCAAGCCAAAAGCTTCATGCAAGGTACGTACTGCTAATTCCAGATATTTCTCATCAATGACCACAGATACTTTAATTTCTGAGGTGGAGATCATGTGAATATTAATCCCTTCTTTGGCTAATGCTTGAAACATTTTGCTAGCAACACCTGCATGAGAGCGCATACCACCACCGACGATGGAAATTTTCGCTATTTTCTTATCACCTCGACAGCTTGTTGCACCTAAAGATTTGCCTGTTTCACACAGTATTTTTTTAGCTTGATCATAATCATTACGATGCACGGTGAAAGTAAAGTCGGTCAAGCCCGCGCTACTTACATTTTGTACAATCATATCGATTTCAATATTCGCCTTTGCAATTGCTCCTAATATTTTATAGGCAACCCCTGGTTGATCGGGTACGCCTTCTATGGTTAGTTGCGCTTCATCACGGTTAAAAGCTACACCACGAACTAATACTTCTTCCATTATTTTCTCCTCACCAGTAACGAGTGTACTTTTACCCTCGTCTCCTTCATCAAAACTTGACAATACACGAATTGGCATATTGTATTTATAGGCAAATTCAACTGCACGGATTTGTAACACTTTAGATCCTTGGCTTGCCATTTCTAGCATTTCTTCTAAACCCATTTTAGGAATATGACTGGCCGTGGAGACAACACGTGGATCGGTGGTGTAAACACCATCAACATCGGTATAAATTTGGCATTCATCGGCTTTTAGTGCCACAGCTAGGGCAACGGCTGTGGTGTCTGAACCACCACGTCCTAAGGTGGTGATATTGCCTTCATTATCCACTCCTTGAAAACCTGCAACTACTAGTATATAACCTGCTTCTAAATCAGCGCGCATTTTACCTTCATCAATGCTATTAATGCGAGCTTTGCTAAAAGCATTATCCGTGCGGATATTCGCTTGTGATCCTGTATAAGAACGTGCTGGGCAGTCAATTTTTTCTAGGGCAAGACTCAATAGCCCAATGGTAACTTGTTCTCCTGTGGATAAAACGACATCTTTTTCACGCGCCGTACCAGTTGGATGGATTGCGTTAATCAAGTCAATAAGGCGATTGGTTTCACCTGACATAGCAGAGACGACCACCACAACTTGATTACCTTTATCACGCCAACGTTTAATACGTTTGGCAACTTCTTGTATGCGTTCGGGGCTACCTACCGAGGTACCGCCGTATTTTTGAACGATTAAGCGCATCATTAATTTCTCTATGCTAAAATATTAAGTTTTTTACGTACCCATTCTTCGACAGAATCGAGTGCGCTGTCTAAAGCGTCGGGATTACTACCGCCACCTTGTGCCATATCAGGTCGTCCGCCTCCTTTGCCATCGACTTGTTTGGCGACATGATTGAGTAAATCGCCTGCTTTAATTTTATTGGTTTCTGTTTTGCTAACTCCCGCAACTAGACTGATTTTACCGTTATTTACCGTTGATAAAACGACTGCTGCTTGACCTAATTTATCTTTTAGCTTGTCCACTGTCTCACGCAGAGATTTAGGATCAATATTATCCAAGTTGACTGCTAATATTTTAATACCATCAATCTCTTTTGCTTGTAAGGCAAGGTCAGAACCTGCTTGTGTTGCCAGTTTTGCTTTTAATTGTGCCAATTCTTTTTCAAGATTTCGGTTCTTTTCGAGGAGTAAATTCACTTTAGCTTCGGTTTCATTCACAGAAGATTTCACAAGATGTGCAATGTGTTGTAATTGTCGTCCTTGTCTTTCGACCCATGCTAACGCTATTGCCCCTGTGATGGCTTCAATACGACGTACTCCTGCCGCTATACCGCTTTCATTAATAATTTTAAATAAACCGATATCCCCCGAGCGTTGTACATGCACACCGCCACATAATTCAGTGGAATTACCAATGGTAACAACGCGAACTTTATCGCCATATTTCTCACCAAATAACGCCATTGCTCCGCGTTCAACCGCTTCATCCATGGAGGTAATATCAAATTGTGCCAGTGTATTAAGACGAATTTGTTGATTAACTCGCTGTTCAACTTGAGAAATTTCATCCGCTGTCATCGGTTCAGAGTGAGAAAAATCAAAACGTAATTGTTTTTCGGTCACTAAAGAGCCTTTTTGTTTTACATGTGACCCTAGTACTTTTTGCAATGCTGTTTGCATTAAATGGGTTGCCGAATGATTCAATACAATCGCTTTGCGACGTTCGCTATCGACTTTTGTGGTGACATTATCATTTACCGACAAACGACCTTTACGCATGATGCCATAATGAATAAAAACATCGCCTTGCTTTTGGGTGTCTTGTACTTCAAAAAGAGTATTCTCTGTGATAATTTCGCCCGTATCGCCAATTTGACCGCCTGATTCAGCATAAAAAGGGGTTGAATACAGGACAAGCTGTGCTTGATCTCCTTCCTTGATAGAGGTAACGGCTTTACCCTCAATAAAGATTTTTTCTACTACATTTTTATCGCTGACTTGATTATAACCGCTAAATAAGGTATCACCTTCGATATCTAGTTTCGTATTATAATCAATAGCAAATTTACCTGTCGCGCGCGCACGTTGACGCTGGGTTTCCATCGCTGCTTCAAAACCTGCTTGATCTATTTTAAGCTTTCGTTCACGCGCAATATCAGCGGTTAAATCAACAGGGAATCCATAGGTATCATATAATTCAAACACCACTTCACCTGGTAGTGTATCGCCTTGTAAATCAGCAATCTCTGCTTCAAGAATTTTCATACCGTTATCTAAGGTCTTGCTAAAACGGATTTCTTCTTTTTGTAACTCTTTTTCAACCTGTGATTGTGCCGCACTAAGCTCTGGATACGCTTCCCCCATCTCTTTTACTAACGGTTTTACCAATTTATAGAAAAAGGCATCGTTTAAACCTAATTTATGCCCATGACGTGCGGCACGACGAATAATACGACGTAATACATAGCCTCGTCCTTCATTAGAGGGTACGACTCCATCTACAATTAAAAAAGCACAGGAGCGGATATGATCGGCAATTACTTTAAGCGAGGGATTATTGTTAAATTGCTCTGAATCAATTTCAATCTTTGCGAGGGTTGCAATTGCTTTGAGCAAATTTTGAAACAAATCAATATCATAGTTACTATGCCCATTTTGTAAGATAGCTGATAAGCGTTCCAATCCCATACCCGTATCTACAGAAGGTTTAGGCAAGGGGGTCATAGTTCCATCTTGTGAGCGGTTATACTGCATAAAGACCAGATTCCAGATTTCAATATAACGATCCCCATCCTCTTCAGGTGTGCCTGGAGGACCACCCCAAATATGTTCACCATGATCATAAAAAATTTCAGTACATGGTCCACACGGTCCTGTATCACCCATTTGCCAGAAATTATCTTTAGCACCAATACGACTCAATCGATTAGGGGGGATGCCAATGGTATTTAACCAAATCTCAGCTGCTTCATCATCCTCTTCAAATACCGTTACCCATAGTTTTTCAGGCGGTAACTTAACAACCTCGGTTAAAAACTCCCAAGCATACTCAATCGCATTTTGTTTGAAATAATCACCAAAACTAAAATTTCCTAACATTTCAAAAAACGTATGATGACGTGCGGTATAACCGACATTTTCTAAATCATTATGTTTACCACCGGCACGTACACAACGCTGTGAACTCGTTGCACGGTTACTATCGCGCTTCTCATCCCCTAAAAAAACATCTTTAAACTGCACCATCCCCGCATTCGTAAACAGCAACGTCTTATCATTACCTGGAATCAAAGAACTAGAAGCAACAATTTGATGCTGTTTACTCGCAAAAAAATCCAAAAATTGTTGCCTTATTTCAGCTGTTGTCATCATGGTTATATTCATCCTGCGCGATTGAAAGGGCGGTATTGTCTATGCAAGTTAGCAAAGATTCAACCTAGAAAAGGAAAAAGAGTAAAAACAGGGCGGTATGCGATATGAAAATAGAATTTCTGAAGTGTGTACACAAATAGAAATTTGGGTACGGTTCGTCCTTGAAGGTGTTTAATTAGCATGGTGAAAGTCCGTATCAGGGGTAACTGGAGGTAGTAGCAACAACGATTTATCTCAAAAACTATTTGTCCGTGTTGACAAAAGTAAATGATTTAACCTATAGTAATTTTTCTTTTTGGGCTTACTTTAGGGGGGGGGAGATGAAACAACGGGCTTATTTAATGTTGCTATTATCTTTTTTGATCTTTATTGCGTCGCCTGTTTTTGCACAGGGGCGAGATTTTCTTATTGATGCGGATACGCTTGCGGAGCAGTTAGAAGGGGATAATCCACCGATTGTTTTAGAGGTACGTTACTATCCGCACCGTTATTTCACCGTTGGGCATATTTCAGGTGCTATACAAGTTCAACGTTTTAAAGATTTAGGTGATAACTTTGCAACACCGATTATGCGTTTTCCTCCTGCTGAAGAATTTCAGAAAACCTTACGCTCATGGGGAATCAATAATGATTCTCATATCGTTATTTACGATGATTCTAGCACTGCGCTTGCGGCACGCTTATATGTCATGCTCGTTATGTATGGTTTTGACCAAACCAAGGTAAAAGTCCTTGATGGTGGTACGACCGAGTGGATGGGTATGAATGAGATGGTGAAAAAGCCTATCCCTACGCCTGTAAAAGGAAATGGAAATGTCACTTTAAAAACAGCTAATCCTGATATGTTAATTGAGTGGCCTGATGTGTATCGTGATGTTCTTTCTCTACGCAAGGATAATGTGGTGTTAATTGATGCTCGACCACGCAAAATGTACACGGGTGAAATCATTAAACATTCGGTTCAAGCAGGTCATATTCCAGGGGCAATTAATATTGTTAGTTTGGAAGGAACGGATGGGCAGCTTTGGATATCCGCCGAAAAATTAGCAGATATGTATAAAGACGTGCCAAAAGATAAAACTGTGTACCTCTATTGCCATGATGGCTTTCGTATGAGTTTAGCTTGGATGCAGTTGAAAAGCTTAGGTTATAAAGATGTACGTTTATTAAATGGTGGCTGGACGATTTGGGATCATGCAGTGACATTGCCAGTGGTAAGAGGTGATAAGCCATACAATGAGGCATACGATCTTTAAATCAAAAAATAGGCATCCTTTATGCGCTAGTTTACATTTTTAGCTGGTTACGAGAGTCCAGAGACCTACCGCACTATGCATTAGCAAATAGGAGTTTTAGTGTGAGAAAACTCATCCAGAAAATTAAACAGTCTTAGGTATTACGCCTTTAATCAGTTGTTTTGCTTGGCGTAATTTACGCGAAAGCATGGGGATTTTATTGGCTTTTTTTCCGCCTTGATGGGCTATGTTTTCTTGTATTTGTTGCACAATAAATTCAGGGCTTGTATAAGCATTTGTTTTCCAGTTGATATAGCGAGGATAAAGAATCAAGGTTGCTGCGACTAATTGATCTAAGCTAATGGCATTTTTTCGGTTAGGATTGCGTCGTTTTAGATAATGTCGATCTTCTGTTAAACCCCAGTTGGAATAGAAGGGCAAGCCATAACAGACGACTTTTATTTCACGCAATAATCCTTCAAATCCTACCAATGAGGTCATGGTATGTACTTCATCTGCAATATCTAGGCAATCGGTAATGCTAATATCATCCAGCATGAGGTCACAGTATTTATCAACTATTTCATTCTTTACTGCGCCTTTACGATTGCCACTGACAACATCAGGATGCGGTTTAAAGACAATATAAGCATCAGGGTTTTTTTCTCTGACAATAGTGATCAGTTGACTGTTACTCTTAATATCTACACAGCCTAAACGGATAGAGGCATCATCTTCAACTTGGCCAGGAATGAGAATAATTTTTTGTCCTGCCGTTGATTTAATTAGCCGTAATGGCAGTGTTTTTCCTGAATTATATTTGCTGACTTTTGCCGATAATAATAAGGCACGTAATCGGCTAGCGCGTTCTAGTAAGGGAGGATCAAAAGAATGTGTTTGTAAGATGTATTCTAAATCACTGCTTTGATTAGGATCAAAATAAATACCGCGACTATCCAGTACTAAAGAGGCGGGAGCGGTTAAGTCAGTACCAATGCCAACAGAACGGATAAAGCCATCTTCCATTGCTTTAATGGGAATATTAAATTGCTGTGAAAGCTCCTCGGCTTCGGTTTTACCTTTACTTGCCCAAAGAATAATTTGCGAGGATGGCGTAAAGCCTTTTTTAATTGCCTGTTTTGCTGAAGAGACAAAA
>WGBH01000384.1 GCA_015494435.1 Thiotrichaceae bacterium
ACTGGTTGGTGAGATGTCTTTTTTTGATAAAAAACCTCGTTCTCTTAGTCTAAAAGTTGGCAAGCAAAATGATCTAGTCGCATTGGTTATCTCTAGAAAAATGTACGATAAACTGTGTGCCGAGCATCAAAATATTGCGATTAATTTATTAGAATTTGTTATTACGAGTTTGGATAAACTAGTGCGAGAAAATAGTAAAGATTTTTCTAATATGTATAAACATGTTTTGGGTGTGGGTTATCGTTAGTATTAGCATCTTAATTTTGTTGGGCTAATATTCAATACCTTCGCCAGATCTAAACTATAGAGGCGAAGGTATTAATATTTTTAAGTGTATTTGTAACAGAAGTTGGGGGTGTGTTAGTTTGCCAAAATATCCTTATCTAAATATTCCGAGAAAATTTTGAAACCAATTCCTTTCACTAATGATTATATCAAACTAGGTGATGCTTTCTATGTCAACACTCATCCCACCCCTGTCACTCGACCTGAGCTAATTATATTCAACCTTAATTTATCGCAACAATTAGGGCTTTGTGACACGGTTATCAACTCCCCAGAAGCGGTAGAAATTTTTGCAGGCAATCAAATAGCAACAGGTTCGGAACCTTTAGCAATGGCGTATGCAGGTCATCAATTTGGTCGATTTAGCCCACAGCTTGGTGATGGTCGAGCTATTTTACTCGGTGAAATTATGAGCCCTGAGGGAATACGCTATGACTTGCAATTAAAAGGCTCAGGGCGAACTTACTATTCTCGTGGAGGGGATGGACGTGCTGCTTTAGGTCCTATCTTACGTGAATATTTAGTCAGTGAGGCGATGGCAAAATTAGGAGTGTCTAGCACGCGCGCATTAGCCGCAGTCACTACAGGTGAGTACGTTGCGCGAATGCAATTAGTACCAGGGGCTATTTTAACCCGTGTTGCTACTAGTTTTGTGCGTGTTGGTACTTTCCAGTATTTTTCAGCAAGAGGAGATTTGCAATCTATTAAAAAACTTGCAGATCATGTGATTGCACGTAATTACCCACAAATTTCTACCGCTAACAATGTTTATATTGCCTTGCTTCAAGCCGTTGTTGAGCGACAAGCGGCATTAATCGCACAATGGATGCAGTTGGGGTTTATTCATGGGGTGATGAATACCGATAATATGTCAATTGTGGGGGAAACCATCGATTATGGTCCCTGTGCTTTTATGGATGCTTATGATCATGATCAAGTTTTTAGCTCTATTGATCATGGCAAACGCTATGCTTATAGCAATCAGCCATCTATTGCTTTGTGGAATTTAACCCGTTTAGCAGAATGTTTAGTACCTCTATTTAATCAAAAGGATATGGATGCAGGGATTAAAATAGCGGAAACTATTTTACATTCTTATGCTAAGCATTATGAAAATAACTGGTTGACAGCAATGCGCCGTAAAATAGGTTTATTAAAACAAAAAAAAGAAGATAGGGAGCTTATTGAAGATCTATTCAATACAATGGCAATGAATCAGGCTGATTTTACCCTAACTTTTTATTACCTATCACAATTAAACCGAGATGATATGACTTGGGATAAAAAGCTTCACGCTTTATTTTCAAACCCTAACGCATTGCATCATTGGTTAAAAAGATGGCGTAAACGTTTACACTATGAAACAACGCTTAGCGATAAAGAACGCCAGAAAAAAATGCAGACAGTGAATCCTCTTTATATTCCACGCAATCATCAAATAGAAGTTGCTATTAGAGCAGCCGAAGATGAGGGGGATTTATCCGTATTTCATCAGTTACATCAAGTATTGCAAAATCCTTATCAACCACAAAAAGGAAAAGAGGCATACGCTTTACCTCCTGAGCCTTATGAAGTGGTTGATAAGACGTTTTGTGGGACGTAAATTCTGTTGACAGTGCAGGATGCTTAAACAAACGAGCAAAATATTAGATCTATTGTGTCCTCCTACTTAAACCACACTACCAAATGAAAGGTCGATATTACCAGCAGGATTATTAATTCCCGCTAGAGCGCACCCTTGCGAAATAGGTCCTTGAGGAAGCAATTTATATAAATATTTCATCCCCCCTTTAGTGTAAAATTTTTCTTCAAGCGCATCGGTTAGTTCACGTCGATTCACTTCTGTCTTATCATGGGTTTTAAAAT
>WGBH01000385.1 GCA_015494435.1 Thiotrichaceae bacterium
ATCATCACGTTTTTGGAATGGAAGGTTTTGACGAGAAAAGACTAATGTAGAGGGGCGTTTATCATTCTGAATCGCATCTTTCCATGCCACAACTGTCTCAACGGTATCGCAAGGTCTCCATACCGCCATATTGGGAATCATACGCAGTGTAGGGATTTGTTCAACACACTGATGTGTTGGTCCATCTTCACCAAGACCAATAGAGTCATGGGTGTAAACGAAGATAGTGCGAATCTTCATTAAAGCCGCCATGCGCAAAGCGTTACGTGCATACTCTGAAAACATCAAGAAGGTTGCGCCGTAAGGCATTAAACCGCCGTGTAATGCTACGCCGTTCATAATCGCTGACATACCAAACTCACGCACACCGTAAGAGATATAATTGCCTGCAAAATTCATCTCTGCTGAACCGTGATCGTCATTAATACGAACCGACTGATTATTGAAAGTATTATTTGACGGGGAAAGGTCAGCTGAACCACCTAAGAACTCAGGAAGGAGTGGAGCAAAACCATTTAGAGCGCCCTTTGATGCCACGCGTGTTGCTGGAGATTCTTCCGCTGCATTAGTCGCTGCGATAACTTTCTGTGCTTCTTCTTCAAAGTTAGCGGGAAGATCACCGGCCATGCGACGTGTAAACTCTGCAGCTTCTGTTGGGAAAGCAGCGGCATAAGCTGCAAATTTCTCATTCCATGCAGCTTCTGCGGCTTTTCCTGCTTCTTTTGCATCCCAAGCTGTATAAATATCATCAGGGATTTCAAAAGGTGCATAATCCCAGCCCATATTTTTACGCGCATCAGCAAGTGCGGCTTCACCTAATGCTTCACCGTGGATATTATGTCCACCTTCTTTTTTCTCGCCTGCTGTGCCAATACCTTTACCGATAATGGTCTTACAACAAATTAAAGAAGGCTTATCCGATGCGATAGCAGCTTCTGTCGCTGCCTTAATTGCCTCTGGATCATGACCATCGATAGATTGTACATGCCAATTAGAGGCTTCAAAACGCATTGGCGTATCATCACTGAACCAACCATCAACATTGCCGTCAATGGAGATATTATTATCGTCGTAGAAACAAATGAGTTTGCTAAGACCAAAAGAACCCGCAAGAGAGATCGCTTCTTGGGAAACACCTTCCATCAAACAACCATCGCCTAAGAAGACATAAGTCTTATGGTCTACGATTTCATGACCGTCTTTATTAAACTGAGCTGCCATTACTTTTTCAGCCAGAGCGAAACCAACCGCGTTAGTAATACCTTGACCGAGTGGACCGGTCGTTGTCTCAATGCCTGGTGCATATCCATACTCAGGGTGACCTGGCGTCTTAGAGTGTAACTTGCGGAAGCTTTTAAGATCTTCAATGGACAAATCATAACCCGTTAAATGCAACACAGAGTAAGGTAACATTGAACCATGACCATTAGACATGATAAAACGGTCACGGTCAGCCCAATTAGGATTAGTTGGATTGTGTTTCATAAAATCGTTGTAAAGAACTTCAGCGATATCCGCCATTCCCATTGGTGCACCTGGATGACCAGAATTAGGAATTTGGACAGCATCCATGGTTAAGGCGCGAATAGCGTTGGCCAACTGGCTACGATTAGACATTTAGAAATCTCCTTAAAGAGTTTATAGATTCAATGATGTGATGAGTGATGATTGTCTCTGCAATGGTTTTGTTACCTTAAAATTATAGTTGCTAATGTGACAGCGAAGCAGCCCAAATCGATGTCAGATTGAGTAGGTGGCAAAGTACAAATAGGTATGACCTCATAATTTTGTTATTACACCTTCTAGCAGGGATCAAGTAGGTGAACGTAGTTAATCTACCTTTCGCAAATTTTGTTAGATTAATGATGATCCTCTACTTAATTTCAGAGTATTCCTAACAAATATCAATGATTTTCCCTAGCATCGATATTAGTGATATTTAATATTGAGAGATATGAACAACGCATTCTGTATTAGAATCTAAAAAGGAGCAATCTCTATTTCGGGATATGCTTAATATTTGCTGAATTCAAAGACCCACTGATAGGCTGGAAAGCTTGACAGGGCTTGCTTTAAGCGATATTCATTGAAATATTTTATAGGGGTATTCTGAAACGTTTATTGAGTGCTTTTCAGCATCTCAAAATGCATTTTTAATCCATTCAATTTGGGCTAGATCATCCCCTTCAATGGCAATAACGTCAAAGCGCATTGTATTTTGTAATCTATTTTGTTGTTGATAATACAGTGCTGTTTTAATAATGCGTTGTTGTTTAGCAAAGGTGACACTTGCTGCGGCACCACCAAAATTGCGATTTTTACGATAGCGCACCTCAACAAAAACAAGGGTGTCATTCTCCTGCATAATGAGATCAATTTCACCACACCGACTAAAAAAATTAGGCTCAAGAAGTTGTAAACCTGCTGCTTGTAAATAATCACAGGCAAGTTGTTCTGCTTTTGAACCTTTGTTTTTATTGTCTCTAGCGTATTTCTTTGTATTTTTATTATTTATTGAAAATTTCATATTTTATAAGTTACTCAGCAAGTCCAATCGGTGAGCCACCATTAAATTTAGCCCACTTTAACTGTCGGTGTAAAACTCGATTAGGGCCAATTTGAATTCGCCCCGTTCTGCCATTAAGTGCAGAGTTTGTCACTATGGTTGTCATGCCTTTAGCGACCATTAGTGCATCCATTCCTAATGCACGTAAGCGTGGGAATTTGGAATCTTGTGGCAAGCCTTTTTTGCTGACCTCTAAAATCCATGGAATTTCAGTATAGCGAATACCTTCTAGTTTAACATTACGGTATTGATTGGCTAAGCCTGAATAAATATGTGAGGTGGCGTAAACAGGAATACTTTTAAGCTCGCCTTGATAAAGCAGAGGCTGAATAGCACGGGCTTGTGAGGGAGATGCTGCAAGAAAAATAGCATCAATACTGTCTTTCTTTTTTAATAAAGCATTACTGATATCGTTGTAAGTTGCGCTCTTCTGGGAATAGTTAATAGTAATAATAGCCTTACCTCCATTACGCGTGAAAGCCTGAGTAAAGCTGTTACGTAAACGTCGCCCCCAGCTAGAGTTAGGCACTATAATGGCAACTTTTTTATATCCTTTGTTTAACATTTTTCCTGCGATTTGAAGCGTCTCATCCTCGGGGAGTAAACCAAATTGATACAGCCCTGTTGCTGGTTTTAATCGACCTATATAATTTAAACTGAGGGTATTCACAGGTAAACTAGGCACTCGACTAAGCTGTGCAATTTTATCTTTACTGAAAGGACCAATAACAAAATCTATTTTGCCATCACTAATGGCTTTACCATAGACCGCATTAATATTATCACTGTTGGAGTCATAAATTTTCATATGTATATTAGAAGCATAATCTCTTTGTGCTTTTTTTATACCGCTGAGCAATGATTGCCCTATTGAACTCAGTGATCCTGTTAGTGGCAAAATAATAGCAACACGTTTAATAGTCCTTGGTAATGGGGGGGTGACTCCACCAAGGATCGGTTTATTAGGATTGATTGGTTTTGTTATTACCGCTTCTTTAATAACGGGCATTGGAATAGGCTTAACAGGCTGTGATATGGCTGGACGATAAGGGATGACTGTTGTCTTTCTTATCATTTTATTGGCACGCTCAGTAGCAGGATGACGTGGAAAATTGCGTTGCCATTTCTGTATATTACGATTAAGTTGTGCCGAATCAGTGGAGGAAATACGTTGCAAGTAATTCAGATCCAGCCAACCGCGTAGCGTAGGGTGAGTTACATGATTTCTGGCTTTATCAAGATCTGTTTCAGAGAGGCGATTTATTTGATTCCAGATTCTGTCATGATTTAATTTCACCAAATAGGGTTGTTTAAGTTTAAACTCTTGTAGTATTAACTCAGTAGCCAGCATAATCGGATCCCCACTCGATTGTGCCGCACGTATCCGTGCATTAAAAATCTTTTGTTGCAACCCCTCGGGGACACCCGTTATATTTTTGGGAAGTAGACGCAGTGCCTCTTTATATTCTGCATCTAAAAGTGCTAATTGTCCCTGAATATAACGATAACGTATTAGATTTTCCGAATTGAGGTAGCGACCTAAGGCAGAAAGATAAACCTGTGTTAATGCACGATCAGAAATCATTACCGCTAATTCTGCCGCTTGCAAAATCAGACGATCTCGATCAGATGAGCTGTACATCTGTGCAGCATTAAAATAGGTTTTAGCTGCTTCACGGTGTTGCCCTCGGCTTAATAAATCATTTGCTCGTAGCACCTCTGTCCCTGCGGGAAGTCTGTTATTATTTGCTTGTGACAGGGGGGATGCAATAGATGCTGTACCACCACAAATGCTGAGTGTGACGATCATGGTAGCGATGGATATGCGGTAAGAAAGTTTCATTTTTGTTGTGCCCCATTTTACAGGTGGTATTTTTGGTTGCATTTGTATGACTGCCAATTTAAAGCGGGATAGTTAAAGGATAAGCTATTTGTCTATAAGAAACTTCCAAGTAAGATGGGTAGATTTATTATTTAGAAGCTCCTACCCTTTTGACTTCGCTCAGAGAGTTAGTTCCCTGAGAGACTGTGTAAGCAGAATCAAAGAGTATGGGTTTACTATGATTTTCAGATGTCCCAGCTTATAGTTGTTAGCCTATTTTATTGAATATGATGCAGTTTCCCCTTAATTATAGGTCTTATACTCCATGCTCCAGTTTTTAGCTATTGACTTATTCGCATAAATATAATTAGAGTTACTTAAAATTTAATTTTCTTTAAAAATAATATC
>WGBH01000386.1 GCA_015494435.1 Thiotrichaceae bacterium
AAACAAAGGGAGAGTACTAGCCTCTCTCTCAATCAAATGTCACAACCAGTATCAGGGCCTGGTCCTAAAATTGCTCAAATTTATTTTGCAACCAATGATCGATCACTTGATGCAAATGATAGACAGGTACTTAATAAACTTAGTCACCAATTAATGAGTTTAAAAAAAGATGGTTTTTCCCTTAAATTAGCTATTGTTGGTCATGCAGACTCACGAGGCTCAGCTGTCTACAATGCACAACTTGCTCAAGCACGTGCTAATGCTGTGGCGCAGTATCTTGCTTGTCAAGTAAATGTCAAAGCTATACAAGCACTATCCATGGGAGAACAAAATTCGATTCAACCTAAAGGAAGGATTCGAGTTAGTCAACAACAGCTTTCTCAGGATCGGCGTGTCGATGTTTATTTAGATCAAAATAAAAGAACAATCATACTACCACCTACCATTATCAAAGCCTCTGCTCCTACATCAAAATTGGATTCACTGTGGGCAGGAGTTGCAGTAGCTCATTCAGGTGACTGGTTTCTTGTTGGTAAACATAATCTAATAGGTAAAATTTATAATTTAGACGGTCGATCTCCTATAAAAAATACTGGAATTAATATTCATGGTTGGAAATTTGGACCAGGTCTGGGGGCTAGCGGAGGTTTAGTCTTCGTCATTGCACATGGATATAAAACTGCCAGGGAAATCAAAGGTGTCTCTGGGGGCTGGGATTTTGATTTCGCTTTAGTAGCAAAACTTGCTGCCTTCATTAAAGGTGTTAAAGGACTTGGAAAAGTGATTGATACTTTAGAAAAATACGAAAAAATGCGCTATCTCGCCGAAAATGCAATTAAAAATATAGGAATAACAAAACCTGGAGTCTACAGTATTCCTATCCCTTTCGCTGGTGGAGGAATGCATGTTTGGGGAGGTTACAAATTTGGTGATGTTGATATCTTTAGTCCTAGCACAGGCATTCCATGATCAACACCTTTTCTCTCGTAACGACTCAGCCTTTTTTCAGAGTTTTATCAGGCTATCAGGTAGTTCTCCATCATGAAGACCAAATACAGGTGAACTAGCTATATTTTTTTAAAATTTATGCTACTTTACAATACAACGAAGAGTCCATATACGTTACCAAATTCCCATTTGGTAACGCAATACAGAAATTCCATGAGTTAGCTCTTCCAAAAAGAGGGAGAAAATAAGACTAGCACTGTGAATATTTCCAATCTCCCAAGTAACATAGCAAAAACTCCTAACCATTTTACAATATCATTCATTCCGATAAAGCTAGAGGCTACTTCTCCAAGCCCTGGGCCGACATTGTTAATACAAGCGGCAACGGCTGAGAAAGCGGTTATTTGATCTAGCCCCACTGCCATCATCAGTAACATTAAGACAGTGAATGATACGAAGTATAAGCCAAAGAACCCCCATACTGCGCTGGTAACACGTTCTTTTACGGTTACTTTACCTAATTTAACGAATAATAATGCATTGGGGTGAATCAGTTGTTTTATTTCTCGCGCTCCTTGTTTTGCAAGCAATACAATTCGAATTACTTTTATTCCCCCTGCGGTAGAACCCGCGCAACCTCCAATAAATCCAGAGAATACCAATAGCACAGGTATAAACGTTGGCCATGTTGTAAATTCGGCTACACCAAAACCAGAGGTTGTCATGAAAGATACCAGCTGAAAGGATCCATGATGTAGATCTGTCATGGCAGTTTGATAGCCACCATGTATGGCAAGATATATTGAGATCAGTAAACTACTCACAACAAGTATCCCAATATAAGCTTTAAATTCTGTATCTTGCCAATAGACTTTCAAACTTCGACTGTTCCACGCTGTAAAATGTAGTGCGAAATTGATGCCCGATAACACCATAAAAAAGATAGCGGCAACTTCTAGTTCTGCGCTATGAAACCAAGCAAAACTCGCATCATGGGTCGAAAAGCCACCATTTGCTACGGTGGATAAACTATGGGAGATAGCATCGAACCAATTCATACCTAATAGTTTATAAGTAATTGCACACAAGATGGTAATCACGAGATAGATTTGATACAACGCTTTAGCTGTCCCCATAATTCTGGGGGTTAATTTTGCATCTTTAACGGGACCTGGTGTTTCTGCTTTAAATAATTGCATTCCTCCAATGCCTAGAATGGGTAAGATAGCAACTGCTAAAACAATAATTCCCATACCTCCAAACCATTGCAATTCTTGACGGTAAAACAGTAATGAGTGAGGTAAGTAATCTAGCCCCTTAATAACCGTTGCCCCTGTGGTGGTAAATCCAGACATGGATTCAAAGACAGCATCTGTAAAAGATAAGTTGAGATAATCAGAGAGCATAAAGGGGATTGCACCTAAACCACTAAATACAATCCAGAATAAGGTAACAATAATAAAACCTTCTCTATTTTTTAGCTCTTTTTCATAATGACGAACAGGCGCAAACAGTAGTGTGCCAATCGCTAGTACAATAAAGAAAGTCTTTATGAAAGTAATTTGATCACGGTCATAGTCGAAATAAGCGACGATAATAGGTGGCAACATACTAAAACTAAAGATAATCAGTAATAGTCCAAATATTTTTTGCAGTAAACGAAAATCCACTATAGTTGACTCAAAGCATTAATAATATTCACAAAGAATACTCATATTAGCTTTTTTGATAAATAAAATATATCTGCTCATTTTTGCATAACGTCCTTAACATTCCATTGTTACAATACAGCTATAAAAGTACTTGGAAATATTTTTCTACTTCTGCGCTCTGTTTAATTGGCATCACCATAATAATACGGTCTCTAGGTTCAATAATCGTTTCGTTATTAAAACGAAGTGCTGTATCGTCACGTATAATAGCACCTATTATGACTTCTTCAGGAAGTTCAAGATGGGTAATTTGTTGTCCTACTACACGGGATGTTTCTTGCCTTCCTTCTACCACAATTTCAATCACTTCAAGAGATGTTCCATGTAATGGACAAATATTAGTTACACCTCTTCGAACGTAGCGTAGTATATTCGCTGCTGTAATTTTTTCAGGTGAAAATACAGTATCAATCACACTCGTAAGAATCATATCTAAATAAGCTGGTTTATCAACCAAACAAATTGTCTTTTTTACACCCAGTTTTTTTGCCATCATACTAGAGAGGATATTCGCTTCATCACTAGAGGTTAATGCACAAAATACATCACTATTGCTAATACCTTCATTAATCAATAAATTTGGATCTGTCGCATCCGCATTAAGTACCATTGTTTTTTCTAAATTTTCAGCGATACACCTAGCGCGCTTAGGCTCTTTTTCAATAATTTTCACTTTATAATTATCTTGTAACCGAACGGCAAGACGTTTCCCAACATGCCCACCACCTGCAATTATAATACGTGTATATGGCTTTATTTTACTTTGGAATAAATCAACAGCGTCTCGTAGTTTCTCTTCTGGAATCAAAAACAACACTCTATCATCCGCGTTTAAAACAGAGGTTGCATCACTAAAGGGAACAAGTATTTCGTTATTTAACAGACCTAACCAAAGAATATCAGGTAGTAACAACGATAAAGCATTAATCGTCGTATGAGTCGCCTCCGTATTCGCTTCAACATCCAGTAAGACTAATTTTAGTGAGTTGTTTTGAAAATCATGTAATTGTCTAACTCTAGGATATTGAATAAGGTTTTGCACATATTTAGTCACAAGTGTTTCAGGACTAATAAGTGCATCAATAGGAATATTATTTTTATTAAATATTTTAGGGTATTCGAGGTAATGAATATTGCGAATACGCGCAATGATAAAGGGGAGGTGATAAAGCGCCCAAGCAATTTGACAAGCAACCATATTATCCTCATCGCGTGGCAATACGGAAATTAATAAGTCAGCCTCTTGCATGTTTGCACGAGATAAAGAATCAGGAAATGTACCTGAGCCAGCGACGGTTGCTATGTCAATGCTATCTTGTAATTCACGTAGTCGTGCTGAATTAATATCAACTACTACAACGTCATTACCTTCTTTAGCGAGGTTAGCAGCGACAGAACAGCCTGTATGACCAGCACCTAAAATAATAATTTTCAATGCCTATTGCTCCTTTGAATGTAAGAAGCATGATTATATTTGTAAATGAAAATAATCATACTCTATAATCTAATTTTATTAAAATTGTTAAAATAGAATGGCTATTCGTTCTACCCCATAAATCCAGCTTATAGA
>WGBH01000387.1 GCA_015494435.1 Thiotrichaceae bacterium
TATCTGGTGTTATGATGGGCTTGCTCGTTGGTTTAGCCATGTATTATTTTGCTAATAGAGGCATTCCAAGCGTAGAGGTCGCCAATGCGTCACAAGCAAAAGAAACGAGTACAACTAACGCTGTCACAAAAAAATCAGGGTTTGCAAAAGATCGAGAAGTCATATCTCCTTTTGGTGCATCGAAAAACTCTGATGATCCTGAAGAGCTGATGGTCGCTTCACTTATTGATAAAAATCAAAAAGATGAAATTAAAGAACGTCCTAGTTTCAGCTATTATGCCGTATTACCTGATTTAAATGTCCCAATACAGACCATTCGTAACCCATCAGAAAAAGAAATAAGAGAACAAAAAGAAAAGAAAGAGCGAGAAAAACAAGCACAACTAGCGGCTGAAAATGAAGAAAAAGAAGGTGTTAAACCCAAAGAGACGACACTAGAAAAAGACAATGTTATTGCAGGACAACCTGCTTATCTATTGCAGGTTGCATCCTACAAAAAACGTAATCAAGCAAATCGTACTCGGGGGCGTTTAAAACGCCAAGGAATGAGCGCTTATGTTGAGAAGCGCAATGTTAAAGGAAGAACATGGTATCGCGTTATGGTAGGACCCGTTGGGGCAACGAAACTTAAAAATTGGAAAGCAAATATCACTTCGTTAGGACATAAACCCTTGATTTACCCTATTAAATAATTTTCTTTGATATCCTTGTTAAGAATAGCCTTACTTAAAGTAAATAAAAAAATCATCTGGTAGCATACGTTGCCAGATGATTTGGTATGTTTGGGGTGCAGTCATGGTATCTAGAAAGTCGTCTGCATTGGGTGCCTGCCAAAATGATATCACTCCAATGATCATAAGTAGACCCGATATTCCCCATTGTCTTGTGTCAATAATCTTCATCGCTGTTCCGAAAGAACGTTTGATTCTGCGGTTCATAAAATCAACGCTGTACAGCTCATCAAGTAGCAGATGGATAACAAAACCATAAAATACCAACAACCCAATAAACCAAGAAAGAAAGGCAGTTTTCCCTAAAAGATGAAAACTAGTAGAGGTGGTAAAAATGGCAAAACAAAATGCAGCTAAAAGAGAATGAATAGCACCACGATGTTTAGTGTATTGATGGAAAATAATCCACACAGGGTAACGAATAACAGCATAGATTATCCCTCCTATTATCCATAATTCGATAATACTTAGTTGATCTTTCATTGAAAAAACCCACAAAAAAGTGACAATGATTCCCAACAAAGAAAATATTATTCGGCTAGGATAGGAGTGCTGTAAATCAACATCGGGTAAAATACCCCCCATTGCACCTGCTAATGTTAGTGATAAAGCATCACCGGTTCCAATAAAGCCTACCTGTAAACATAAAGTAGATAAGAGGCCAGAGGCAACGGCGGCGACGGTAATATGGGTATTGAAATTAGCCATAGGGATTATATAAAGCTCCTTGCCTTAATTGAGTAATAGAACAGGATTTAGAGAGTCTTTTTGTATATTCTCCCTTCTTCTTATAAAGTAACTTGTTGTAAATTTATAGTAATTTTAAGATTTTTTTGTAGGATAATTAATGTGACGTCATTTCTTTCAGATTCAAATACTAAGACCAAAGACCCCTTCATTCATTGGAGACAATTGACACTTAATGTCAAAGCAAACCCCAATAACTTAGACAACCATACTCAGCGTATTATGCTGGCAATGGATATTCATTTACAACCCTATTTATCAGGTGCATTTCAAGATTTTTTTATCACCTTAAAAGAAACAGGTCGCCCTCTTAAAGAAAAAATGTTTTACCTAGCAAGTCCTCTTCTGGAAAGTTACAACAGAGATTATTTTTTCCAATGGTTAGAAGAGGAATCTGACGCTAATTTGGATTGTATGCGCTTCCCAGGTTCTGCCTTAATCAGTACGAGCTGCAAGAAAGTTCTTACAACAATAAGTAATGAAGAAGATGAAGCTAGTACGCTTAATAATTTTCTTAATGAAAATTATGATAACCCTATCGATAAAGCACATTATTGTGTCGCTTATGGCTGTATTGAGGAAGCACAAAAATTATTAGAATTAGAAATTTTTAAGGATGAAAAAAGACAGCAACTACTAGAACCAGAACTACTTTATATTTATTATCATTCACAGAATAAAAAAGCACTCAATGAGATGTCACAAAAGCTATTGAAAATCAAAAGATCACTATCAAAGGATTGGCAAACGGTACAGAATTTTGCAAAAGACTGGTAGATTATTTTTAATCCAGATAGGATATTAAACTAGTCATTTAAGTTAAAATGCGACAAGCAGAACTGTAAGTTAAATTCGCTTGTGCGAACCACATAAAACAAGTTTTGGACTCTTTAATCGAGAAATTATTTATATGAAAAACTATATGGTCTTTTCTAAACATATATTGAAACTTTTTCTTTCTATAAGCATAGCGGTTATTGCAAGCTTTTCAATAACTGCAATTGCTGACCCAATAAATAATACCGTGATTGCTAGAGGAACATTAAGTGGTATTGTCAGTAAAAATTACCCTAATACCTCACTTTCTAAAGCTCAGATTATGATTGCTATTTTAGCAGCTAATCCACATGCATTCAGGGGAGGGAATATCAACTTTATGTCACGTAATAAAGAATTATCCTTACCCAGTGAAGCAATGATTGCTAGTATTCCTGCTGATCATGCCGCTATGTTATTGGTACAGCATAATCGTTTCTATCAACAAGGAAAAACAGGTAATCTCACACCTCCCACTTTTATAAAAACAGGTGAAGACCCCGTTGCCTTAACAAAATTAAAAATAGAATATGACACACAAACAGAACGTGTTAAACAACTCGCGGCAGAAAGCTCTAAACTAAAAAATTTAGTACAACATCTAGAAGCTGAAAAAGATCAACGTGATGAAGACTTAAGACTTTTAGAAGACAAAATTCAACGATTAAAGACATCAGGTGGAAAAAGATTACCAGAAGACGAATCCTTAAATGAACAACGCCTTAGGGAAAAAAATGCAGCTTTACAACAACAACTAATTGAATCTAAAAGTGAATTAATAGAGAACAACCGTACCACTATTTCATTAGAACGTCGCGTCATTGAATTGCAACAACAAAAAGAACAAACCCCCCCCCTCCCCTCGCAAGAACAAAAAAACAAGCCTGTTACAGCAAGCACTCAAACAAATAATAATCAACAAACAGAAGTTTCCAGCACCACATCAACACCATTTCCAGATACCGATCTTCTTAAGACTGATTTAAATGGTAATATTATTAGCCCAGAAAAAAATACAAGCTCAGATTTTGATATAAGCAGGCGACTGTGGTTATTACCTTTATTAGCCCTTATTGTCGGTATTGGTTTGTTATTAAAACGCTTCTTTGGTAGAAAAAAACATTCAGATCTTAATCTCGATGAAATAGATGACTTTGATTTTACAACCCCTAAAATGACAGAGAAAGAAAGAGGTGAAACTTATAGAGAGAATCTTGAAACAACCAATGAAGCACCACTAGAAGTTAGTATTAAACTAGATGTTGCGCGTGCTTATATGGAAGCCGAAGACAATCAATCCGCTTATGAAATGTTGACTGAAGTATTAAAAGAAGGCAATAAAGATCAGCAAGCAGAGGCTAATCTATTATTAAAAAAGTTGTAAGGTGAAGAATCTCTATGTCTGAAATATTAAAAACTATCCTTGAAACAGACTCAATGGCTCGTGTGAATTTAGCTTTTATAGATAATGCGCATTTTGAAGAAGTACAAATAGTGAAAGACTTAGGAAAGTTAATTACTACCTATCAAGATGAGAATATCAAAAATGATGCTACCGATCAGTATGAAGAGCAAATAACAGTGATTCTGATCACTTGGTTGCGACATACCATTGCACATTTTTCAGCTGAAAATGAATTAATGCAACAAATCAATTTTCCTACTATGCGACTGCATACACAAGAACATGAGACAGAGCTTAATCGAATCAAACGCATTATAAGATTATGGCAAACGGATAAAGAAATTACCTTATTAGCTGATTTTGTTTTTAATTTTTGGCCAAATTGGTTCAAAGCTCATATCCGTTCAATGGATATGAGCATGGCTAGATTTGCAATAATGAATGGGTATAAGGCGTAAAGAGCAATAGTGATAATGACAGCTGTGACTTGTATTAAATAAAAAAATTTTTTGTCATTTTTAATCATTTAATTACTCCCTTGCAAGTGTATAAAGTATAAGTATACGTGTTAATATTTTTTCTTAAATTTAATGCCAGTGATCTTAAAAAGAGGAAATAAATGTCTGAAAGTAGCATAAAAATATCAATAAAATTTAGCGACATACAATCTGCAAAGAAGGTTGAAAAAATACTAGATTGCGGGAGAAAAAAAATTAATGATTCATTTAATGCAGGTAAAGAATTATTTTTACATGAATATCTACGTCAAACTGAGGAAACCATGGGAGTTGACTTTGATTCTTGGTGGATAGTGGAGGTTGTAAAAAGAACTGATAATACTTTGTATTTAGAGATGATAGGCTCACCATCTGGCACGAGAGAACAAGACATTATTACGTGGCTAAATCTTTATCGGGCTATAGAAATTAAAGGGAAAATGATCCTTGATGGCGGAGGAGATATTGATGTTGTTAAATTTGGTGATGATGAGGAAATAGATTATTAAGCAAAACCGCGCGCGACAGGACAGCTTATCCTGTCGCAATGAAGCTGTTTCTCGCCTCGTTGTTGCAAACAAAACCGTCTAGTTTAATTGCAAGGCTTTATTGTGTTTAAGCTAAACCTGCGAACGGGTTTACAAAACCCGTCTAGCGAGTTCCTAGTTGTATCCATCCAACAGATCAGATATTGATACATTAAAAATGGCAACTATTTAGCAACTTTCTCACAATCTTCAATTAAAGCATCTAATGCCTTCACTGCTGTTTTAGCTTCTGCTTTGATTTCTTGTAGAAAACTCAACTCACTTTTATTCGCTGTGCCATCTGCAAGAATGACTTTGCGTAAAATCGTAACTTCTTTTGTATCAATATGCCCATCACCTAATGCACAGGCTTTTGCTACTTGACGCCAATCCGCCATAATTTTCTCCTTTTGATATTTATCATAAAATGCTATTTAATGTTGCAACGGCAACAGTGCTTATTATTGAGTATTTAAGTATAGATAACAATCGCTTTAATTTGAATTTTCCTTATGTTTTAAAGCTTATAGAACAAATTTGTTTTATTATTTCTTTCTCATTATAAAAATTAATAGGTTAACTTTATTGTTTGTTTTTTTGTGTGAATTCAGATTTCTACTAAGAATAAAATTTATAAAAATAATCAATTAGAGTTATGAGCTATAAAACAGTACTATTTTTGAGCGTAAAAATAATGAAGATAATAAGGAAAGGATATTAATGGCAACAAGAACTTTATACGATAAATTATGGGATACTCATGTGGTAAGGCAGGAAGAGGATGGAACAGCCTTGCTTTATATTGATCGACATTTAGTACATGAGGTCACATCACCACAGGCATTTGAAGGATTGCGCTTAGCAGGGCGTGGATTATGGCGTACCAATTCAATCTTAGCAGTACCTGATCATAATGTACCAACAACAAAGCAGCATCGAGGCAATGGCACTGTGGGAATTGAAGATCCTGTGGCTAAAATTCAAATAGAAACATTGAACCAAAACTGTGAAGATTTTGAGATAAAAGAGTTTTTAATGGATGACATTCGCCAAGGCATCGTGCATGTGATTGGTCCTGAGCAGGGGGCAACCCTGCCTGGAATGACGGTCGTTTGTGGAGATTCTCATACTTCAACTCATGGCGCTTTTGGTGCATTAGCGCATGGTATTGGGACTTCTGAAGTCGAACATGTGATGGCAACACAGTGTTTGATTCAGAAAAAAATGAAAAATATGTTGGTTTCTGTGGATGGCAAAGTTAGTACAGGTGTCACAGCTAAAGATATTGTATTAACGATTATTGGCAAAATAGGAACCGCAGGAGGTACAGGATATGCAATTGAATTTGCAGGTGAAGCAATTACAGATTTATCAATGGAAGGTCGTATGACAGTCTGTAATATGGCGATTGAAGCAGGTGCACGTGCTGGTATGATTGCAGTAGATCAAACGACCATTGATTATATTAAAGCTCGCCCTTTTGCTCCAACAGGTGAAAACTGGGATAAAGCCGTTGAGACTTGGAGGGATTTAGTTTCAGATAAAGGGGCTCATTTTGATCAAGTGATTCACTTGGATGCAAACCAAATAGAACCGCAAGTGACATGGGGTACATCTCCTGAAATGGTATTACCGATTACATCCTCTGTTCCTAATCCTGCCGATGAAACGGACACAGTAAAACGCAATAGTATTCAAGCAGCCCTTGATTACATGGGCTTACAGGCGGGTGCACCGATTGATTCGATTGAGGTAGATAAGATTTTCATTGGTTCTTGCACTAATTCCAGAATTGAAGATATACGCGAGGCAGCAATAGTCGCAAAGGGTCATACTGTTGCAGATAATGTAAAGCTTGCGATGGTCGTTCCAGGGTCTGGTTTAGTCAAACAACAAGCAGAAAAGGAAGGTTTAGATCAAATCTTTATTGAAGCAGGTTTTGAATGGCGAGAGCCGGGTTGTTCAATGTGTTTGGCGATGAATGCAGACCGTTTAGAAGCAGGTGAGCGTTGTGCCTCCACTTCAAACCGTAATTTTGAAGGTCGCCAAGGTCAAGGAGGGCGTACCCATTTAGTCAGTCCTGCCATGGCAGTGGCGGCGGCAATTAAAGGTCATTTCACAGATATTAGAACATTTTCTTAGGAGTAAATCATGGAAAAATTTACGGTACATAAAGGCTTAGTTGTTCCTTTAGATCGAGCAAATGTGGATACTGATGCGATTATTCCTAAGCAGTATTTAAAATCAGTCAAAAAAAGTGGTTTTGGAGTGACTTTGTTTGATGATTGGCGTTACAAAAAAGCAGGGGAGCCTGGAATGGATCATAGTCAGCGTGAAATTAATCCTGATTTTGTCCTCAATCAAGCTCAATATCAAGGTGCATCTATATTAATTGCGCGTGAAAATTTTGGCTGTGGTTCTTCAAGAGAACATGCCGTATGGGCATTGACTGATTATGGGATTAAAGCCGTTATCGCACCAAGTTATGCCGATATTTTCTTTAATAATAGCTTTAAAAATGGTTTGCTCCCTGTGATCTTATCGGAAGAGATTGTTGCCAAACTCTTTTTGGAAATTGATAATGGCTATGAGCTAATTATTGATCTAGAACAACAAAAAGTAATCACTCCAGTGGGTGAAGCATTTTCTTTTGAGGTCGATCCGTTTAAAAAACATTGCCTATTAAATGGCTTAGATGATATTGCTCTAACCTTACAATATGCAGATGATATTCGAGCCTATGAAAAAAAATGCAAGCAAGAAGCACCTTGGTTAATGGCTTGAAAATAGGGAAGCTTTAAGCAGTAAATCGACTCAATGCGGGTAGGTTTATTACTTGCAGCATTTCCCAATAATTTACTCTTTAAAATTTGGAAAAAAATAATGACACAAAAAATTCTTGTTTTAGCAGGCGATGGGATTGGTAAGGAAATCGTCGCAGAGGCGATTAAGGTAATTAATGTATTAAAATCTGATTTTGCATTAGATGTGGAATTGGAATATGGCGATATTGGAGGGGCAGCTTATGATGCATCAGGTCACCCTTATCCAAAAGAAACACAAGAAAAAGCAGCAACTGCTGATGCAATTCTTTTAGGTGCGGTCGGTGGCTATGAATATGAAAATCTACCACGTAAACTGCGTCCTGAACGTGGATTACTTGCTATTCGTGCTGATTTAGACCTATTTTCAAACCTACGTCCCGCTATCCTCAATGAAACCTTGGCAGATGCTTCCTCATTACGTCCCGAAGTAGTGGCGGGTTTAGATATTATGATTGTACGCGAATTGACAGGCGGTATTTACTTTGGTCAACCCCGTGCCATTGAAACTGACGAAAATGGGGAGCGTTTTGCTTATAATACGATGGTTTATAAAGAACCAGAAATAGAGCGTATTGCGCATTCCTCTTTTAAGATAGCAATGCAAAGGAATAAACGCCTGTGTTCAGTTGACAAGGCAAATGTTTTAGAAGTCTCTGAGCTATGGCGTGAAGTACTTGAGCGTGTTGCTAAAGAATACCCAGAGGTTGAGTTGAGCCACATGTACGTTGATAATGCAGCAATGCAATTGGTTAAAGAACCTAAACAGTTTGATGTGATAGTAACGGGTAATTTATTTGGTGATATTTTATCTGATGCAGCCGCTATGTTGACAGGTTCAATTGGTATGTTGCCCTCTGCCTCATTGAACGCAGATGGTATGGGAATGTATGAGCCTATTCACGGTTCTGCCCCTGATATTGCAGGACAGAATATAGCCAATCCATTGGCAACGATTATGTCGGTCAGTATGATGCTACGTTATTCACTGAATAATACTGAATTAGCCAATAAAATTGATGCGGCAGTTGAAAAAGTACTCGCTCAAGGCTATCGCACTGCCGATATCTTCGTAGAAGGAACACGGTTAGTCGGTACGGATGGAATGGGTGATGCAGTCATTGCCGCACTTCAAGCGTGAAGATTTTAAAAATAAAGGTTTAATTAAAAATGAAAACATATAATGTAGCAGTAGTCGGTGCAACAGGTGCAGTAGGTGAGGTCATGCTGTCAATACTGGCAGAGCGTAATTTTCCTGTAGGCACTGTATATGCACTTGCGAGCGAGCGCTCGGTGGGTAAACGGGTGATGTTTGGTGATAAAACATTGATCGTAGAAAATTTAGCAGAATTTGATTTTACTAAAGTACAAATCGGTTTATTTTCACCAGGGGGAAAAATTTCTAAAATCTATGCTCCAATCGCTGCTAAAGCAGGTTGTGTGGTTATTGATAATACCGCAGAATTTCGTTATCAAGAGGATATTCCTTTAGTCGTACCAGAAGTTAATCCACATGCGATTGCTGATTATACTAATCATGGCATCATCGCTAATCCGAATTGTTCTACCATTCAAATGCTAGTTGCTTTAAAGCCAATACACGATGCTGTGAAAATAACACGTATAAATGTTGCTACCTATCAGGCCGTTTCAGGAACAGGAAAACCTGCCATTGAAGAGTTAGCCACACAAACCGCCGCATTACTTAATACAAAGGAAATTACAACTAAAATATACCCAAAGCAGATAGCCTTCAATGTTTTACCACAGATTGATGTGTTTCTGGATAATGGCTATACTAAAGAAGAGATGAAAATGGTTTGGGAGACCCGCAAGATATTTGAGGATGATGATATTGTTGTTAATCCTACTGCGGTTCGCGTACCCGTTTTTTATGGTCACTCTGAGGCGGTGCATATTGAGACGCGAGAAAAAATATCGGTTGAGTATGCTAAAGAGCTATTAAATGCAACAACAGGTATTGTGGTGCTCGATGAACGTAAAGAAGGAGGATATCCAACGGCCGTAACAGAAGCAGTGAATACAGACCCTGTTTATGTGGGTCGGATTCGTGAGGATATCTCCCATCATAGCGGTTTAAATATGTGGATTGTAGCCGATAATATTCGCAAAGGTGCTGCATTAAATAGCATCCAGATAGCAGAAGTACTTATTCAGGATTATTTAGAATGAGGACAAGCCAAAGACTATTTGCATAATCTCAACAGCCCCGTACTATCGAACTGATAATGTTGTAAAATAACAACATTAGTCGTTTTATGACTATTTAGTTTACTTCGATTCAGTCACGATTCATGGCATCTTTGATATAAATTGTATCCTTGCGGAAAGACAACTCTTCAAAAGTGCCATCGTGTGCTTAAATATTGCAAATATAATAATAATAATAACCCATTGTTAATCATCCATAATTATGTAGTCAGCGTACTAGTTGTTAATTATTTAAAAGGAAGAGATTCAAGGGTATGCTATTTTAAGGGGGAAATACGTGAATAAAAAAGTTTTGATTCTAGCGGTTTGTCTAGTTTTTTCTTATTCATCTACGGCTTATGCCTTGGATTTAGGAAAGATAGAACCTCGCTCTTATCTAAACCAACCATTTCGTGCAAAAATTAAATTGTTATCGACTGAGGGGGTAGATGTTTTGGGTTTACAAATTGGAATAGCCTCTCCTGAGGTTTTTAAACGAGTTAAAATTGAACGCTCTGAGTACATGGACAGCATTACTTTTACGCCAACGATTGAAAATGGCAAGCCCGTTATTTTAATCAGCTCAAATAAACTCATGAACTATCCATCTTTAAATTTTTTAATAGAAGTTAATTGGTCAGATAGGCAATTATTAAAAGAGTATATGGTTTTATTGAATCCTCCTATTTTAGATCAAAACGCAATAGCGATGACCAATAATAGGACAACTAAAGAAGATTTTGCACTTCATACACCAACAAAAAGAGTAGCTTTTAGTGATGAAGTAGTAAGTAAGCGTTATCAAACCAATCAAACCAAAAAATATCGTGTTATTAAAGGCGATACTTTATATAAAATAGCCAAAAAATTACATCGTAAAGGTGTACATACTGAGCAAATGGCAATGGCTATTTTTAGAATGAATCCAACAGCCTTTAGAAAAAGAAATATGAACAAGCTTAAAATAGGTTCTTTATTGCATCGTCCTTCGAAAAGAGAAGCCCGTAAGCTTAGTTATAAGCAAGCAAAATTAGCCTTTTACCAATAGTCTGAAGGGGAAATACGTGAATAAAAAAGCCTTAAGTTTAGCAGTTTGTCTAGCGGTTTCTTACTCATCAGCATCTTATGCCTTAGGTTTAGGGGAGATAGAATCTAGTTCTCATTTAAATCAGCCATTTCGTGCAAAAATTAATTTACTCTCAACGAGTATAGCAGATGTCAAGCATTTGCAAGTTCAGGTTGCCTCTCCAGAGGTTTTTAGTCGTGTGGGAATTGAACGACCTGACTACCTTAATAGTGTGAGTTTCACCCCAACGGTTGAAAATGGCAAACCCGTTATCATGGTTAGCTCAAATCAGCCAATTAATCAGCCATTTTTGAATTTTTTAATAGAAGTGAGTTGGCCTAATGGACAATTATTAAAAGAATATACGGTTTTATTAGATCCACCTGTTTTAATGCAAGCAGGAACAGCAGTCGCTAATAACACCGTCGGTGTCAGACCTGAGCCTAAATCTCAGCAACAAACACAAGCCGCTGTTGTCAAACCCAAGCCACAACAAGCCACAAATAAAACAGTAGTTACCCCACGCAAACAAACGATTGTGGCACATAAAAATACAGCCCCCACAAGTAAAACAACAAAAAGAAAGAATCGAAGCGATAAATATCGTGTTGTTAAAGGGGATACTTTATCCAAAATTGCTAAAAAATTACGTTATAAAGGTATTCGTAATGAGCAAATGATGATGGCACTCTTTCGTGCTAATCCAACGGCATTTAGAAAAAGAAATATTAATAATTTAAAAGCAGGAGCACTCTTGCGTCGTCCTTCTGCAAAAGAGGCACGTCAACTTAGCTATAAACAAGCAAAATTAGCTATCTATAAGCAATCTAGGAAATGGCGTTCTAAACTGGCTAAAAGTACCGTTCCTCAAAGCCAAATAAAAGCACCGACAAACAATACACCAAAAAGACAAAATGTAGAAAATACGCAAGCACATATAGAGGTTATTGGTAGTTCATCAGCTGCTGTTAAGACAAAAAATCTATCAGCAGCAGGCTCTTCTAGAATTAGCGAATTAGAACGTCAATTAAGTCAGGCTAAAGAATCTTTAGCTGCCAAGATAAATGCAAATACAGAACTAAAATCTCGTGTTTCAGATTTAGAATCATTACTGCGTAAGAAAAATCGTTTAATTACTCTAAAAAATGAGCAACTTGCTGAGCTTCAAGCAAAATTAGGTGTACCTGTTGTTAAAACTAATACCAATGAAGGATTAGATATTAGCCAGCAGGTTAAAAATTCTATTGATACAGGTGAAGGAACAATTGTTCGTAGTGGCGAGCCTGTGCAAAAAGATAAACCGAAAGATGATGCTGTAACAAGCAATAACGAGCAATTAGCGGTTGTTGATACAAATACTCCTTCTATTTTTGAACAAGATCCTGCTCTAAACAATGAACAAAAAACAGAACAAAAACCAAATAAAGAAGATCAGAACGTTATAAATTCTTCACAAAACTCTGATTCAAATACCAGCGATAATGAAGGTAGCATTTTAGATTTCTTTGCCTCACCTCTTGGTATGGGGCTTGGTGGCGGCTCCTTGTTTGTATTATTAGTGGGTTGGCTTCTTCGTCGTAGAAAAAACGCTGGGGATTATGAAGAGTACAGTTCTATAGATTTTTATGACCCTGATTTTGCACCAGGTTCAGCCTCTAAAGATGAGAAAAAGAAGTCAGATAATAAAGAGAAAGCAGACGATACTTTTGAAGGTCTTGAAGGTGATTGGGATTTTAATGAGTCCGCTGAAGCTGATAAATTTAAAAAGAAAAATAGATCATCAATGGTGGATGCTAGTGATGATATTTTACAAGAAGCGGATGTTTATATTGTTTATGGCTTACATGATCAGGCAGAAGTAGAACTTAAAAAGGCGATTGAAAAGCAACCTGATAATTTACACTACCATGCTAAATTACTAGAGAATTATCAGGCATCTAATAACGTTGAAGCTTTTGATAAACAGGCTGAAATCTTCTCAAAGCTTGCAGATGATAATGAGGGTAATAAAGATAAACTTTGGCAAACCATTGTAGAATGGGGAAAAGCATTAAAATCTAAGAATCATTTATTTGCAAATTCATCTGCAACAAAAGGTATGGCTGCTGCTGTTGCTGCCACAGGCGCAGGTGTTGCTATTACCGCTGGAAAAGCGTTCGCAGAAGAAAAGCAAGCAGAGGCTAGTAATTTATTTGATGGAATTGAAGCTAAGTCTGAAGAGGTGATTGACAAGGAAAACTCTTCCGCATTGGATGATCTGAATTTTACAAATACTGATTCAGAAAAGGATGACAGCGTTAATTTCAATGTAAATGACTTGGATTTAGAACAGTTTCTTGGTGATGAAGATCATGATAACTTTAATACATCTGAACCAAATAATCTGGATGATGCCTCTGTCAATGATTTACTTGCTGATGTCGAAGCAATGCCAGCCCCCTCTACAAAGACAAATTCTATTGATAAAGAGCAGATAACGGAACTAGGTTCTGAATTTGAAGACTTATTAGACCTTGATTTAAGCGATTTAAGTGATGATTTATCTGTTGATCCTAATCAACATGATGTCTCTAATTTGAGTTTAGAGTTAAATAATGATCATGATCTTAATAAGATTCTTCCCTCAGGTAGCGCTTACACCTCAGCAAAAGATGATGCACAAGATGCAGATAATTTACTAGGTGATTTAGATGATGACCTATCTTTCATGGATTTAGGTCATCATGACGATGATCTTAAAGAAACCCAAGTGAGTACCAAATTAGATTTAGCAAGGGCTTATCTTGATATGGGTGATATGGAAGGAGCAAGAAATACATTAGAAGAAGTGATGATGGAAGGTAATGACGACCAGAAAAAAGAAGCAGAAGAATTATTGCATCAAACGGGTTAATAGACTCACTGTTTCTATTTAGACTACTCCAAGGTCAGATCTTTATCTGACCTTTTTTAGAGAGGGCAAGTAAATCCGTTAATTTTTTTGATATATATCCCTTATCCCCAAAAATATTTCCCATTTCCTTGATGACAACGGCTTTGCATAAAAGCGGTGAGAGGAATCAGTATTTCAGACATCAACTCAATAAAACGATTATAACTTGGGAGAGTTGGAAAGTAATTTCGTAAATGTTTCTAC
>WGBH01000388.1 GCA_015494435.1 Thiotrichaceae bacterium
AGTTTGAACGGTGTTGTTTTCAATAATTACGAGAAAATCCTTGTTTTTTGTGGACCAAAAAATTCTAAAATCAATCTTGGAAGCTCAGCCATCCCCAGCTTTTTAAAAATCGAAATAATAAAACTAAAAACCATTGGCGCGAACAATCTTGATTTTCATATAGCTTTTTATCTTGGAAAATTTTCTCAAATTGCAAACAAAGACATACAATTTCATGTGATTACAAAAGATAATGGTTTTAACGGTATTATCAGTCACATTAACAACACAGGCCGAGTATGCAAAAAAATAACATTGAAAATTCCAGCTAAAGCTCAGGCAAAATCAAAACCTTTAATTCTTAGTAGTTGTGCAGAACTTGCGGTAAAAAGATTGAAACAAATAGATGGTAGAAAACGTCCGAGAAAGAAAGAAAAGCTTACGAATTGGATAGAATCGCAGTGTCGTCCTTTAAATACAAATAACACTATAAATGCATCACAAGTCTTCAACGAATTATTAACTAAAAATCTCTTAACTAACGAAAATAACATATTAAAATACAAATTAAATGGTTAACAACCGCATTCACCTGACCCCAAGCACAATGCGGTTTTGGGCAAGTGACCAAAAATGCAAACATCATCGTCATGTCCAAGCTAGCAGGTAAATTCGCTTGGGTCAGGTGATGCGGGACGTTATTTTAAGGCCTTATTTGAATTTTAAACGGAATGAACGGAATACCCTTTAGAATGGAGATAATCAGCAAGAGCAATACAGATAAGACCATTAAGGGATATTCCAATATCATTAGCGCAGAGACGAGCAGACCGGGCCGCGCGGCCGGGTATTCTCAAACTGATTGAAATAGGTTCTTCATTTTCAACTGAAGGAGTATTGTTTTTAGCATTAACCTGAGTCTTATTTCTTCTGTTTCTTGCCATTTGTTAACCTCAATAGTGTTAGATTGATACTGAAAGTGATACGATATTGACACCATTCATATACCATTCTGAAAGCAGTGTCAATATAATATCAAAATGATACCAAATTGAGGATAAAAGCCGGATAATTGAAAAATAGAGTGAATCAGGAGAAAAGAAGAAATATAAAACAGTGTCAAAATGGTATAAGAATAATATGAATATGATATTAAATTAAAATTAAAAGACTACTACAGAGGGGCATGATATACGGGCTTGCCCCCAAAAGCAGACAAGAAATAAACAGGATGTAAAATGCAGTGTCAATATAGTATCAAAATGATACCAGATTAAAAGAGAAAAGAAGACTCAATTGAGATGTTACTATATAGATAAAGAAGGGGAAGGAAACGCTTACGCTTATTCCTTCCTGATCCGTGAATCGCTTGCTCTGCTCCGCTCAAGTCTCTCCGCACCCGCGCCGCTCTCACGGATCGCGGGACAGGTACGGAAAGAAAAAAAGGAAGTAGCGATAATACAGGAACCCGTCAACAAAAAACCATAGACAGGAACGTCCGGCCAACTGGCCGACGTCCCATGATACGCACATCTCCAAAATACGTTTTTTGTTGACTGAACCCTTACTTATCGCTGATCTATGAGGGAGCGAAGGGGATGGAACCCCTTCACAGGGAGTGGCCTCCGGCGGGAGCTCTGCTAAATAGAACTGGCTTCAGACCAACGTAGAGGACAAGCAATCAGACAAATGGAGCATCCCTGCCAGAGATCCAAATAACCCGCCAATCAACCGGACCTGAATCACGCCAGGGTAATAGCAATCAACAGGCACCGGCCGGTTATTGGAAATGTTATGCGTCAGAAAAGTAAGCGAAGGGGAAGTTTTTTATGTTCAATCTAATTGTCAGTGGAGGCGGATGGGCAGAAACCCGCGATACTTTCCCGCTTGGCAGAATATTCGAGTACACCACTGATGATATTGTTGAACGGTTCAAGCCTGGTGGGATCATTGATTTCGATGCCCTAAGGAACCTTCCGACCGTATTCATGGAGGAGACATGGGGGGACGGAAAGCAATTAGCAAGAGTTGGAACAATTATTCGAGCCAGCATGACTGGAAAAGAAGTGTTATTGGAATATTTTTATGATCCAGATATTCCGCCCATTCCAAATAAGGCCCTAGAATCGATATCACATGAATTAGATATCCGAGACTTTGAATTCAATCGCACGCATTGGGCTGTAAAAGATCAAGACCTATTTCGGGTGTTATTTCGTCATTTTCAGCCACGCCGGTTACAACCCAAGGTTTTTTCATTAAACGAACCAGAACAAATAGAAAATGTTCTAGCTTCTGCAATGATGCCTTTTTCCCCGAATTTTGATTCGGTATACGATGCCCTAAAAGCTATCTGTGAAAAGGTTGGCTTTAGGTGTAGGAGAGCAGACGATATTTGGGAGAATCCAGCTGTAATTCAGGACGTTGTTTCCCTTATTGATAGATCAAGAGTGGTTATTTGTGACTGCACTGGTAGGAATGCAAATGTGTTCTATGAAACAGGGATCGCTCATACATTGGGTCGTGAAGTAATTTTAATCACGCAGTCAGAAGCAGATATCCCATTTGATTTGCGTCATCTGAGGTATGTTCATTATCTAAATAATGGCGAGGGTTTGCTTGAATTACAAACAAAACTTGAGAAGCGGTTATCTGATATTGCTGGCAAGTAGGTTTAACGCATAACAAGGCGCTTCACATGACCGCTATTCCGCTGGCGCTCCATAGCGGCAGGTGAGCTTGGTTGTTAAGCATATAAAAGTAAAGGC
>WGBH01000389.1 GCA_015494435.1 Thiotrichaceae bacterium
GGTCTGTATCTCGTATATGGGTATAGGATGCAAGCAAATTTTTATACACCCAACCATCTTCTTCTCCCGTTATTCCTGTCCCTCTTAACACACGAAAGGCAAACTTTCCTTTTTGCCTTAAATTCTCCAGTTTGGAATAATGAAATTCATGCGCTGCAATTGGCATACCAACCAATTGGCTATCCCAAAGCATATATTTTGTTGCTTCTAACGTAACATACCCCCTGCCCTGTGGTTTCTGGTACATAATGGTATCGGCTGGAATAACCCCGACCATTGGAACCGTTTTATCCTTCCAGTTTAAACTTTCTGATAAATACATCAAACCACCACACTCTGCATAAGTTGGCAAACCTGCTTCAATCGCATCGTGTATTTCTTTTCTCAGATTATTATTTGCAGATAATTGCTCCATATGAGTTTCAGGAAAACCACCACCAATAAATAAACCATCCAAACCATCAGGCAAAGTCGTATCCGACAAGGCATTGATACTAATTAATGTAGCTCCTTCAGCTTCTAATGCCTCCAAATCATCCTGATAGTAAAAACCAAAAGCAGAGTCTTTGCAAATACCAATGCGGAGTTTTTGAAGC
The DNA here is from genome assembly GCA_015494435.1 of Thiotrichaceae bacterium. Lineage (GTDB taxonomy): Bacteria > Pseudomonadota > Gammaproteobacteria > Thiotrichales > Thiotrichaceae > JAGLBW01. The sequence continues at coordinate 597 of WGBH01000389.1, forward strand.
GATGAGTGCGTACCTTCTTTGCTTTCTTTACTAGAAGATTCAATATTAATTGCAGACTCTACAATAACATCGGGTGCTGATTCAGCAATTGACAATAATCTATTTAAATCAACCTGCTGTTCAACTAATGATGCAATTTTAGTGATTTTTTCAAGTGCCAACTTACTTTCATTGACTGGCATCAAACCAAGATGGCGTTCCACTAATTCTAAATCATGGTGCTTATGCACCGCCCCCAGCACAGGAATATCAGTATATGCTTCAACAACGCCACGCAACTTCTTTTCATGTCGAGCGCCACCGACCATATTAAAAATCACACCTGCAATATCGATATTAGCATCAAACTGTTGATAACCAAGCAATAACGGCGCAACTCCACGCGTAACCCCGCGTGTATCAATGACTAATATCACAGGCGTATTCAAAAGCTTAGCAACCGCCGCATTACTATCACTACCATCTATTTTTAAACCATCATAAAGACCTTTATTGCCTTCAATAACAGCAATATCCGCCTCTTTACTGTGATAGCTTACTTTCATCAGAATTTCAACCTCTGACATAGTATTAAAATCAAGATTATAACAGTGGCCACGACTTGCCTGAGCCAACCACAACGGATCAATATAATCGGGTCCTTTTTTAAAAGATTGTACTTTCAAACCTGAGTGATGAAAGGCCGCACAAAGCCCTAATGACAGTGTTGTTTTTCCTGATGATTTATGGGCAGCGGAAATATAGATTCTAGACATGGGACAGAGGACTGTTAATGAGTTGAAATCCTAAATGTGGGGGTAATCAGCATATTTTACAAACGAAAATTGCAAGATATTGATAAAAAACACTTAAAATAAACAAAAAAATAGGCATAAGAAGCATCTCATGCCTATTTCTAATCTTAACTATGTTTGGCTAATTTTATAGCAAAGGAATAATTAATAACGCCACAATATTGATAATTTTAATCAATGGGTTAATCGCAGGTCCTGCAGTATCTTTATACGGATCGCCTACTGTATCGCCTGTTACTGCTGCTTTATGCGCCTCAGAACCTTTACCACCATGATAACCGTCTTCAATATACTTCTTAGCATTATCCCATGCACCACCACCTGTAGTCATTGAGATAGCCACAAACAAACCTGTAATAATTGAACCAATAAGAAGACCACCTAATGCCTGAGCACCTAAGAAAATACCCACAAAGAGGGGAATTAAAATAGGCAATAAAGAAGGAATAATCATTTCCTTAATCGCAGCTTTTGTTAGCATATCAACGGCTTTGGAATAATCAGGCTTTTGCGTATGGTTCATAATACCTGGCATTTCTTTAAATTGACGACGAACTTCAATCACCACCGAACCTGCTGCTCGCCCTACCGCTTCCATTGCCATTGCGCCAAATAAGAAAGGTACCATACCACCAATCAATAAACCGATAATGACTAGATGATTAGATAAATCAAAGCTTGTCTCTACATTTGTATGTAATTTCAAACCATGTGTAAAATCAGCAAATAAAACTAAAGCAGCTAATGCGGCTGAACCGATAGCATATCCTTTAGTGACAGCTTTAGTGGTATTCCCCACAGCATCCAGTGCATCGGTTGTATTACGAATATCTTCTGGCAAATCGGCCATTTCTGCAATACCACCTGCATTGTCCGTAATGGGTCCAAATGCATCCATGGCAACAATAATACCTGTCATTGATAACATAGAGGTCGCCGCAATAGCAATACCATATAAACCTGCCAATTCATGACCTGCCCAAATACCAGCACAAATAACCAACAAAGGGGCCGCGGTTGATTTCATTGAAACACCCAATCCAGCAATGACATTAGTACCATGACCTGTGGTTGAAGCTTCTGCAATATGCTTTACAGGCTTGAAAGAGGTAGATGTATAATAGTCAGTAATAACAACCAATAAGGCGGTAATAACAAGTCCAACCAGTGATGCTCCCCAAAGAGCCATGACACTCGACTGCCCATTACCCCCCATCATAATTAAAGTTACAGGATAAAATAGAATCGCAGCAATACCACCTGATACGATTAAGCCTTTATACAGACCTTTCATAACATTTTTATCAGAACCGACAGAAACAAAGAAAGTTCCAACAATCGATGCAAGAATAGATACTGCACCTAATACTAATGGATAAACAAGCGCATTTTCCGAACCACTAAAAGTCAGTGCGCCCAACATCAAGGTTGCAACAATCGTAACCGCATAAGTCTCAAATAAATCAGCCGCCATTCCCGCACAATCACCGACATTATCACCCACATTGTCTGCAATAACCGCAGGGTTACGTGGATCATCTTCTGGAATATCATTTTCAACTTTACCCACAAGGTCTGCACCGACATCTGCACCTTTAGTAAAGATACCACCACCTAAACGAGCAAAAATAGAAATTAACGAACCTCCAAAAGCTAAACCGACTAATGGCGCTAAATCTAACCCTTGCCCTTCAGGAGTCAATGTACTAATAACCCACAGATAAAGTGCAACGCCAAATAGACCAAGACCTACAACCAGCATACCCGTGATTGCACCGCCCTTGAAAGCAACCTGCATTGCAGGATTTAAGCCATCCTTCGCCGCTTCTGTGGTACGGATATTGGCACGTACTGACACGTACATACCAATAAACCCCGCCAAGCCAGAAAATACAGCACCAAGAAGAAAACCCAAAGCCGTGAGAGTACCTAGAGCAAACCATAAGGCAACAAACAGAACCACACCGACAGCGGCAATTGCACTGTATTGACGTTTGAAATAAGCATTAGCCCCCTCTTGAATCGCGGCCGCAATCTGAACCATTTTATCATTGCCAGTGGGTCGGGACATGATCCATTTGATGGCGTAAAAGCTATACCCAAGTGCTACTAATGAGCAAAGTACAGCGATGGTAATTCCTATAGACATAAATAAAACCTCCTAGATTAATCATTAATAAAAAAATTTAGCTCGCTATTAATAGTTCAAGAAATCCAAAGTAGCAAGATAGTTGTTATAATGACGTTGATTA
>WGBH01000390.1 GCA_015494435.1 Thiotrichaceae bacterium
GTAACAAACCTCGTCGGGCTAAGATAGATAATATCTAAAGATATCTATAGTAACTATGGAAATTATGACGTGAATTCCCCATCTCATTACTCTCTCTATATGGCAAGAGCCATAAAGCTTGCCCGTAAAGGCATTTACACTACCCACCCTAATCCTCGTGTTGGTTGCATTATTGTTAAAAATAATGAAATGATTGGTGAGGGCTATCATCAGCGTACAGGTCAACCACATGCAGAAGTACTGGCATTGCTTGATGCGGGTAATAAAGCGAAAGATGCAACGGCCTATATTACCTTGGAGCCTTGCTCTCATACAGGTAGAACGCCTCCTTGTGCTGATACTTTGATCGATGCGGGGATTAGCAAAGTGATTATTGCGATGCAAGACCCTAATCCTTTGGTGTCAGGTAATGGGATTAAAAAATTACGTGATGCAGGCATTGACGTTTGTACGAATATCTTAGAACAAGAAGCAAAGGAGTTAAATAAAGGCTTTATCAAGCGTATGCAATATGGTTTGCCGTGGGTACGAGTAAAAATGGCAATGAGTTTGGATGGACGTACTGCAATGAAATCAGGGGATAGTCAATGGATTACGGGAATAGAGGCAAGATTAGATGTACAAAAATACCGTGCCAGTGCAGATGCTATTTTAACAGGGCAGGGGACTTTATTAGCCGATAATCCTTCTTTAAATGTACGTTTAAAAAAAGAGGAATTAGGTATTGAGGGAGAGGTTAGACAACCGGTTAGAGTGGTGTTAGATCAAGACTTGCAGATTTCAACACAAGCAAAGATGCTTTCGCTAAAAGGTGAAACATGGATTTACACGGGTACAGTTAATCATCAAGATAAAAAACAACGTTTAAAAGCACAAGGTGCAACGGTCATTGAAACTAAGACAGATGAGCAACATTTTTTACAGCTTGATAAGGTGTTAAAAGATTTAGCGAAACGTGAAATTAATGAGGTACACGTTGAGGCAGGGCAAACCTTAACAGGTGCATTATTAGAGCAGGGTTTAGTGGATGAGTTGGTTATCTATATGGCACCTACGCTTATGGGGTCAGATGCTAGAGGTCTGTTTTATTTGCCCTCATTGCAAACAATGCAAGATAGAATTAGCTTAGAAATAAAAGATATACGTGCAATAGGCCAAGATTGGCGTATTATTGCAAGCCCTTCAAAGACCCCTAACTAAAATCATGTTTACAGGAATTATTCAGTCAATTGGTAGTATTCTCGACCTTAAACAAAAAGGTGGTGATGTAGAGCTTAGTGTACATACAGGCAAGCTTGATCTACAAGATGTCGTTTTAGGTGATAGCATCGCGGTGAATGGTGTTTGTCTTACCGCCATTAAACTAGGTAAAGACAATTTTAGTGCGGATGTTTCGTGTGAAACCTTATCACTGACCTCTTTAGGCGGACTTACAAAAGGCTCACCTGTTAATCTTGAAAAAGCGTTAACCTTGCAAACTCGTCTTGGTGGACATCTTGTGAGTGGTCATGTGGATGGATTAGCGACGGTTGAATCACGTCATGCTGATGCGCGCTCGATTCGTTTTTGTATTCAAGCACCGAATGAATTAGCAAAATATATTGCTGAAAAAGGTTCTATTACTGTGGATGGTGTGAGTTTGACCGTAAATAAAGTGGATGGTGTGACTTTTGAATTGAATATTGTGCCACATACTCTGCTGGAAACCATTATTGGCAATTACCAAGCGGGCACGAAAGTGAATTTAGAAGTGGATGTAGTCGCGCGCTATTTAGAGCGTTTATTACAAGGTGATAATGCTGCCATAAAAAGTGGTGATAAAAAGGACGGTATAAGCCAAGAGTTTTTAGCTCAATATGGTTTTTATAAAAAATAATCTTGAATCTGTGAGACGATTACGACATAAGCATAAGCTTCATAGAGTCAGGAGAATAAAATGCAGGGAATAATACAATATGACATTTAATAGCATAGAAGAAATTATCGAGGACATCTCGCAAGGCAAAATGGTCATTATCGTCGATGATGAAGACCGTGAGAATGAAGGTGATTTCTTAATGGCCGCTTCAAAAGTAAAGCCAGAAGACATTAACTTTATGGTGACGCATGGACGTGGATTGGTTTGTTTAACCTTACGTGCTGAGCGTTGTCAGCAATTAAATTTACCGTTAATGAATGAAGCCACGGATGCTGAACACGGTACCAATTTCACCATTTCGATTGAAGCAGCCGAAGGAGTTACCACAGGAATTTCTGCTTATGATCGCGCATTAACGATTCGAGCAGCCGTTGCCCCTGATGCAACATCTAATGATATTGTACTTCCCGGACATATCTTTCCAATTAAAGCACAAAGAGGCGGTGTATTAACCCGCGCAGGTCATACCGAAGCAGGTTGTGACCTATCAGAAATGGCAGGTTTAGAGCCAGCGGCGGTGATTGTTGAGATTTTAAATGAAGACGGCACGATGGCACGTCGTGATGATTTAGTTAAAATCGCCAAAAAGCATGATCTAAAAATGGGCACAATAGAAGACCTTATTCGTTACCGTATTCAAAATGAAAAAAGCATTGAGCAGGTGTATGAAAATACAGTAGCGACTGAGTTTGGTGGTTTTAAAGTAGTCGCCTTTAAAGACCAAATGCATAAAGATAATATTCATCTCGCCTTAGTGAAAGGTGATATTAAGCCTGATAATACCGTATTAGTACGGGTACATTTAGAAGATGCTCTGTGTGATGTCTTGCCGTTAACAGAAAAAAATTGTGGCTGGCCACTGCGCGATGCAATGAAGACCATTGCTGAGGTAGGCGAAGGGGTGATTGTGATTTTACGCGATAGCAGTCATTCGGTTAGTATTTTAGAACGTTTAGAGCAACTTCATCAAAAATCGACACTAAAAATAAAAACGGAATCACCACAAGATTTAAAAACATTTGGTATAGGTGCTCAAATATTGACAGAATTAGGTGTGCGTAAAATGCGAGTAATGAGTGCGCCTAAGAAATTCCACGGTTTAGCTGGATTTGGTTTGGAAATTGTTGAATATTTGCAAGATTAGTAATGCAAAAGTGCATCATTTATAAAAAACATTTAGCGTAAAGCTATTGATTAAGACCTGAATTTACATTGATCTTGTGGATTTAGAGAAGAGATATGTTTATGAATATTACGAAAGAAGAGATATAAAAGTATGGCAGAAATAAAAGAATACGTCGGTAACTTCGCTCCAAGCGATGCAAAGTTTGGTATTGTCGTAGCACGTTTTAATGAGTTTGTGGTAGAGGCCTTATTATCAGGTGCTATTGACCAATTGCGTCGTCACGGTGTTGCTAATGCGGATATTGAAATCCTACGTGTTCCTGGGGCTTACGAAATCCCTTTTACCGCCAATTTAATGGCGAAAAGCAAAAAATACGATGCAATTATTGCCCTAGGTGCTGTTATTCGTGGCAGTACACCGCATTTTGATATTGTGGCAGGAGAGTCTGCAAAAGGACTGTCTAATGTCTCGGCTAATAGCGGCATCCCTGTGATTAATGGCATTATCACCACCGAAACCATTGAACAAGCGATTGAACGATCAGGTACAAAAGCGGGCAATAAAGGCGCAGAAGCTGCGGTGGTTGCCATTGAAATGGTCTCATTAATCGGTGCGTTTAATCCCTAATTTAAAGGCAGTTTTCTTATGGTTATCGACCCCAAGCGACAACATATCGCACAGCGTCAAGTGGCACGTAAACTAGCATTGATTAGTATTTATCAATGGCAAATGACAGGCAATAGCTATCATGATCTTTATGTTGAAATTCAAGAAGATAAAGAATTAGTTAAGGATTTTTTAAAAGCGAATGCTGCTTATTATCAGTCATTATGTAAATATGTGATTGAAAATACAGAAGAAATTGATCAGCAAATAAAACCCTTTTTAGACCGTAACCCTGAACACCTAGATCAAATAGAACGTGCTGTTTTACGCATGGCAACAGCGGAGTTATTGAATCATAATGAAACACCCTATAAAGTGATTGTCAATGAAGCCGTTAATTTAACCAAAAAATTTGGTGCCGATAAGGCCTATAAATTTGTCAATGGGGTGCTGGATAAAGTAGGCAGTGCCATTCGTTCTGATGAAAAATAAGATAGGAAAATAGCATGACAGACTTA
>WGBH01000391.1 GCA_015494435.1 Thiotrichaceae bacterium
ACCTTAAACTTCAGCAATATAACAATTAGCTCAACCCGACCATTTATACGCCGTTTCGCTTCGCTACACTCTGTACAAATGGCCGGTTAGCAAGGCGTTAGATGTATAAAAACACATATAAAAACTATGAATCAAACAATGCAAAACATAATTAATCAAGGTTGGGGGGATATAGCTAGTATAGCTGGACTTTTCGTAGCACTAATTGGTTTTGCTATAACAATTCTAGGCGTATGGAAATCAAGAACGGCAGCTGAGAGTGCAAAAAAAGCTGCAAATGAAGCCAGAGCAGCAATAACACGAACTGAAGTTATTGCAAACTTTTCATCTGCAGTAACCGCTATGGATGAAGTAAAAAGATTACATCGAACTGGCGCATGGGATGTAATGCCTGATAGGTATTCTTCCTTAAGGCGTATTCTGATATCCATATGTAGCTCACACCCTAATTTGAATGAAGACCAACGAATATTAATACAAAGTTCTATTGCACAATTTAGAGAGTTAGAGAGTTTAATAGAGTCTTTTTTAGCTGGCGACGAAAGCTCCCCCAGTTCAGCAAAGCTTAATAAAATAGTAACCGCACAAATTGATAAACTAGACGAAGTCCTCAATTCAATAAAATCAGAGGCTGAGTAATATTATGAATAATACAAAAATATTAACACTAATCCATAAGCTTCATGATAAAACCGAATCAGGTTTGATGGATTGGGAAACTACAGCATCATCAAATAAATATCTTACCAATCTTTCTGAGTATTCAGTATTTATTAGTGAAGAAGGTGATGATTATGTATTAAGCATTGTCGACTCATGGGATGACTTAATAGAAAGAATATCTGATCCAGAGCTAAAGGCTGAAGAGCGAAACGCATATGAGTTAATGCAGTCATTATTTTATTTGGCGCGCCGTAATGCTCGTGGAGCAGATAAAGCTATAGACGATATTCTAAGCTCAATTGACTAATGTAGCACATCTAACAAGCACATCCAGGTGACGCCAAAAAACGGCGCACCTGATGTTTGTCGTTGGGCGTAATAAAAATCATAAAAATATTGCCTATCAACTAGCAAAAGTGGCAATAGAAAAAAAATATGAAAAACAAAAAAGATAAAAAAGCATAATTAACGCGCATGCTTTCATGTAGGAAAATCAAGCAATAATCCCGAGTACGATAAAAGGCATGAAAGACAGAGATGATAAAAAAGCAAAAGCAGATTAAAAGCAATAAAGCATATATTTCTTTGTTGTCTCTACTTTTTCAGCAGCACCAACGCCGGCAGGTGCTAATATCTTTTATCTCGGCACATGTTGCAAACCAGGCGGCAACCACAAACTAATGGCTGCCGCCCAACAAGGCGCTAAACCGGACTCGGCAAAACACGCCGAGCCCGTTAGCTCAACGTTAGGTCAAATTAAACTTTCGGAGAGTAGATGGAGAAACTCAAGTATCATTTATTAGTCATGTTAGCTACAGTTTTAGTAGCAGGCTCATTCATAGCGTCAGAAAAATTAGCGGGTGTAATAAATCCTTTTTCTTTAACACTACTCCGTTTTCTCGGTGCAGCTCTAATATTGCTTCCATTTGTAATATTTAAAAAGCCACTGAGAACAAAGATTGCACATTCTTTCCCAAGGGCATTTATTGTAAGTTTTTTCTACACTATGTTTTTTATAGGATTTTTTGAATCGTTAAAAACTACTACATCTTTAAATACCGGCACATTATTTACTTTAGTTCCATTATTGACAGCAATTATTTCAATATTTATTTTAAAAGAAAAAATATCCATAAAAAATACAGGCGTATATTTACTGGGTATATTAGGTACGGTTTGGGTTATATTCAAAGGAGATATAGAAGCACTATTACTGTTTTCACTAAATCAAGGTGATTTAATATTTATCGTAGCAATATTATTTATGTCATTGTATTCAGTTTCTATGAAATTTTTGTATAAAAATGATGAATTAATTGTTTTTGTGTTTTGTACTTTAGTGGGCGGGGCAATCTGGATGTTGCTTGCCACATTCATTTTAGAAAAACCATTAGAGTGGCAGCTCTTAAAAGGTGACTTAATTTTATATATGTCTTATTTAATCATTGGTGCAACACTGGCTACGGTATATTTATACCAAATAACAACACTTGCTATTGGCCCAACTAAAGTAAATTCATACATCTACTTAAACCCTGCAATCGTAGTTATTCTAGTGCTTATGGTTAATAATGAGCCTGTATCACTTGTTATTG
>WGBH01000392.1 GCA_015494435.1 Thiotrichaceae bacterium
ATCAAAAAAATAAAGTATTTAAAATCAGTCACTTACACGCCAGCGGGAATTGCTGAGTGTTTGTATACTTCGTCCGATTAGTTTTGCAAATTTTCCTATTGAATACATAATGATATTATATCATTATTTTATAGTAAATAGTAGATATATTGTAGCAGTTAATTAACCTTGCCTCGTAAGACTTTGGTTTTCCCCTTTGGATCTTTTTATCCATTCGTCGTCTCTGAGCGCCTTATTAGATAGAATAAGCATAAAATAATTAATTGTAGCAGAATAAGAGTATATTAAGAGTGGAATTAGGATGAAAATAACATTAGCTAAACAGGATGAGCTTGAAGGAATCGTTGAGATTTATAATCAAGCGATTAAAGCGGGAAAGTGTACGGCTGATACGGTACCCTTTTCTATTCATGAAAGAGAGGGCTGGTTTGAAAACCATCGTGCAGAAAAATTTCCTTTATTTGTAGCAAAAGAGAAGGGTGAGTTACTCGGTTATCTAACTCTAAGCCCTTATCGTGAAAACCGTAAAGCGGTTCAACATACTGCTGAAGTTAGCTATTATATTCATTACGATCATCATCGTAAAGGCGTTGCATCATATTTAATGCATCATGCTATTGCAAATTGCCCTTCTTTAAAAATTAACAACTTAATTGCTATTTTGCTGGGATGTAATCAAGCGAGTATTCAATTTTTAGAGAAAAATGGCTTTAAGCAATGGGGCTGTTTTCCTAATATTGTTGAATTTGATGAAGATAAAGTAGACCATCTTTATTATGGGCTATGTCTCAACTAAAATAGCCTATTTGATTGCATTATGGTCGTAAAACACTCAATGAAAAGGATAAAGACAGAAAATTTATTATATTATGTATTTTTTACTTGTAACCATTGATCTATAAATATAGTATGCACGCCTGTTACGAAAGTAGCACAGTGCAAGCGGTATCTGTTAGGAAATTTCAAGTAAGATTAGTAAACTCGTTGCTTGGAAAACTTCCTTATGTTTTCTACTCTAAATTACAGTTGACTTAGCGACTTAAAACAGAGAAAATACGCCGCCTAAATGCGCTGGTAGCTCAGTTGGATAGAGTATCTGGCTACGAACCAGAGGGTCGGGGGTTCGAATCCTCCCCAGCGCGCCATATCACAGTTCCTTCTTAAAAGGAATGTAAGAAGCCTGCTTTTTAGCAGGTTTTTTTGTGCCTGTTCTATATCAGATAAATCTGTCTAATTGGTTGGTATTTTTCCTAATAGCGTCGTAATGTGTCAATTACTGGAATTTCCTAATACAAGCCAGCTTATGGGATAAAAATCATGCATCTAAAAAAAATACTGACTGATAATAATCAACAACTTCTGCAAGCGTTTAATAAAAATGTTGATATTCATCTCTTACTCAATCAACGCAGTGATTTGATCGATTCTGTACTGATTCAATTATGGGGTGAACATTTAACACAAAATACATCTGCTTCATTAATTGCTGTCGGTGGCTATGGTCGTCGTGAAATGCATCCTGCTTCAGATATTGATTTGCTCATTTTATTAAATTCAGAACCTGAGCAGTCAGAGCAAGAACTTTTATCAACTTTTATTGCTTCATTATGGAATCTTGGGTTAGATATTGGTCATAGCGTGCGGACTTTTGAGGAATGCATTGAGGAGGCTAAAAAAGATTTAACCGTGATTACTAATTTGATGGAATCACGTTTTTTGACGGGTAATCAAACCTTATTTAAGCAATTACAGCAAGCGATAGAGGCAAAAGAACTATGGTCAAGTGATAATTTTTTTACTGCAAAACTGGATGAGCAAAAAAAACGCTATAAACATTATGGTGATTCCTCTTATCGAGTAGAACCTAACCTTAAAGAAGGGCCAGGTGGACTGCGTGATATTCAAATGATTGATTGGATTATCCAGCGTCAATATGGAACGAGCGAATTTTCTGTACTGGCTGATGAACATATTATTAGTGAAAAAGAGCTTTCTATACTGATTAATGGACGTAATTATTTATGGAAAGTACGCTTTGTTTTACATCAATTAGCTGGACGTAAAGAAGATCGTTTACTGTTTAATTATCAACGCTCTTTGGCTAAACAATTCGGCTATACCGGTGATGACAAAAGCAATCAATGCATTGAATCCTTTATGCAACGTTATTATCGCACTATTACCGCTTTAGAACGTATTACCGAAGTGATTTTAGGTCTTTTGCGTGAGGGCGTTTTCAATCAATCGGCTCCTATTATTAAAAAAATTAATAGTTTCTACCTTAATCGTAATGGTTATTTAAGTATTGCAGATGAAACACTGTTTCAAAAATATCCGCACACTTTGCTGGAAGTCTTTCATCTGTTACAAATTACTCCGCATATAATTGGTATGTCTCCCGATACCATTCGTGCCATTCGTGCTAATTTGCATTTAATCAATCATGATTTTCGTCACCATCCGCTTCATAAAGAACTTTTTATGAAGATAATCTCTGAATCACGTCGCATCACTTTTGTATTACATCGAATGAATCGTTACGGTGTATTAGCTGCTTATTTGCCTGCTTTTGCCAATATTGTCGGGCGGATGCAATATGATTTATTCCATGCCTATACGGTTGATGAGCATACTTTAAAAGTCATTCGTCATGTACGGCGTTTAAGTACAAACAAAGGGGAAAAAAAATTCCCTCTTTGTAGTCATATTTTTCAGACGTTGGATAATCCTGAAATTCTCTATCTAGCGGCACTATTTCATGATATTGCCAAAGGACGAGGTGGTTCACATGCAAGAAAAGGGGCTGAGGATGCGTTGACGTTTTGTCTATCGCATGAAATGAATACCTATGCCGCAAAGACGGTTAGTTGGTTGGTTGAAAAGCATTTACTAATGAGCAGTATCGCGCAACGCAAAGATATTAGTGATGAAAAAGTAATAAAGCAATTTGCTGATACGGTATCGCTCAGTAGTCGGCTAGATTATCTTTATCTACTAACGGTATGTGATATCAGTGCCACTAATGAGACTCTACTTAATAACTGGAAGCATGCTTTATTAAAAGAGCTATATCAAAATACACATCATTATCTCCTCAATAAAGGCACTATAACACCTAAGACAGAGGTGATTCTTGAGGAAAAGAAGCAATCCCTACAAGCAAAACTCTTCAATATAAGCGTAGACTCACAGCAGCAATTTTTAAATCGTCTTAGTAATGATTATGTTTTACATACCCCTATTGATATCTTGTTATGGCATATCGACCTACTCGCGAATAATAAACGACAAACCGTTGTCTCAATCCAACAAGATCTCGATAATAATAGCAGTACACTGTTATTTATCTATGCTAAAAACTGTGATGATTTCTTTGTCCGCATTACCTCCGCAATAGAAAAACAACGACTGGATATTGTTGCAGCCAGAATTCATTTTACCAATGATAATAAATATCCCCTAGTAACACTGCATCTTCTAAATAGTAATGGTAAACCGATTAGCGATGATGATGATATTTACCTGCTCCAAGAAGCGGTCGAAAAAAGCCTCTGTGACCAACAACCAGAAAGGCAGTTAAAAACTAATCCGCAACACTATCGGATACCGCGTCAACTTAAATATTTCGATACCCCAACGCGTGTTAGCTATAGTCAGGATGAAGCCAGACAGCAAACCGTGATTACACTAATAACAGCAGATCAGCCTGGTTTATTAACCCATATTAGTCAGGTATTTTATGAGCATGGAATACACTTACATAGCGCTCGCATTGCGACATTAGGTGAAGAAGTGGAAGATATTTTTCATATTACTCTGGAAAATGGATTGTTATTGGACAATATCAAACAGCAGAAAATATTAGAATTCGCATTACAAAAACGTTTAGCTAGCTTTTACAAGCAATAAAAATTATTAATTATGAAAAACCAACCCCAATATACCGATTTATTGCATCTTTTTTTAAATGATACCCCAATGCTTGATGTTCGCGCCCCTATCGAATACAAGCAAGGCTCTTTTCCACATACCCAAAATATTGCTATTTTAAAAGATAAAGAACGTGAGGCGATTGGTATTCGCTATAAAGAACAAGGGCAAGATGCGGCAATCGCTTTGGGAGAAAAATTGGTACAAGGTGAAACAAAAGCCAAACGTATAGAGCAATGGCTAGATTTCATTGAAAAAAACCCAAAGGGTGTACTGTATTGTTTTCGTGGTGGTTTGCGCTCTCAAATTACTCAAATGTGGATTAAAGAGAAAACAGGTATTGCTTATCCGCGTGTTGCAGGTGGCTATAAAGCGATGCGACGTTTTTTAATTGACGCTATTGAACGCTTAGCAAGTCAATTTGAGATTATTGTCCTCAGTGGTCGTACAGGCTCAGGAAAAACACGTTTGCTCAAGCAGCTAAAAACAAGTATTGATTTAGAGGGTTTAGCAAATCATCGAGGTTCAGCCTTTGGTGCGAATCCCACCCCACAACCCACACCAATTGATTTTGAAAACCAGCTCGCTATTGAAATGCTTAAACATGAAGCGCTAGGGCATAAAATGATTGTGCTTGAAGATGAAGGAGCTAATATAGGCTCGGTACGTTTGCCAATACCACTGCATAAGGCAATGCAAAAAGCAAAAATTGTACTGATGGAGGCAGAAGACAATGAACGGGTTGATGTGACTCTCTGTGAATATGTTGATGATGTTCAGCAACAATTAAAAGTATTGCATGGTGATGGCAATATATTTGCACCTTATGAAGAATATCTATTAGGCAGTTTAGCTAAAATTCATAAACGTTTGGGCAGTGAACGTCATTTAGAGCTAAATAAAAAATTAAAAAAGGCCATATTACATCAACAAGCAACAGGAGAAACACATCTTTACAGTGATGCCTTTTTGTCCTTATTAGTCGATTATTATGACCCTATGTATGATTATCAAATCAGCAAAAAACAACAACGGATCATACACACGGGAAAGCGTCAAAATGTATTTGAATATTTGCAGGGTATGGAGTCATAAATTGTATACTCCCAATGTTTTTGAGATTTTTTAGAGGCTTTCCAGCCTATTTTTTGCATAGCCCTCACTCGTTCCCAAATTTATTTGGGAACGAGCTAGATAAAATCACGAAGTTACAGAATTGCCGTGTATAGAGGGGACAAAGTTATCCTTTTTTATTTGTAACAAATGAAAACTGAAGTAATCTCTTCTCATTATAGATATAAAGTTCATCATCAAACAGCAAAGGTAAATAATCATCATGATGAAATTGCTCAGAGTAAGAGCTATATCTCATTTTTCCCTCAGGAAGTTCTGCAAATGTTTTTAATGTACCTTCTTCCAAATCAAGACTATGCAGAAGCCGCTCTCTTTCGGAATGAATTAAGAACTGTCCTTTCCAATAGACCCATTGCCCTGAGGATAGCCCTACAGGAAGGGTATAATCATGTATTTGCTTCCATTGTTTATCCTTTAGATTATAACGATACAATCTATAAAATTGATTCATATTTGTTATGATATGGATATCCCCTTGATAAGAAAATAACGCCTCTAAAGATAAAATCTTTTTAACTGTTGGTAAAGAAGTCTCTTTTTCCCAAAGCATCTTTTTTGGATCATAAGCCCAAAAATTTTTCCCTCCTCCTCCGATTAAGAAAATTTTTTCATTATGCTCAAGCAGAAAAGGTCGAATAAAAAATTCAGGCGGGGAAGGATGCCAAGACTCAATTGTTTCATTTTTCTTATACGAATAACTGCCATCTGTACCAGCCGACCTACTACGAAGTTGGGAATGTTCATTTGCATTACTAAAATATAAGGCATCATTCAATGAAACTAGGCTAAACCAACCATTGTATTTATGCTTACGACGCTCTGCTAATTCTGATTGCTGTAATGCGGTTAGATTTTGCGGGGAAACCTCCTTCCAATTTGCTGTTTTTTTACCAACATGAACAAAAAATATTTTTTTACTAGCATAAGGATTTAACTTCCATGAAGAGCTAGGTATTTTTTTAATATTTGCTGTTATTTGAAATGAATAATTGCCATTTTCTTTAAACTCCAAAGTGTTTTTTTCTAATAGTAGCGAGGTCTTACTCAGACTATTATCCAAGGGGGTTATTTGAAAGGCATATTCTTCAGGTTTAAGTTTCACAACTTTCTGCTCATCATCTAAAAAACTCAACACCTTTAGTTGGGTAAATTGCATGATATAAGACAATTCTAAAATACCTGGATGATCCAAATGAAGATGCGTAATAGGAGACCATCTAATACTAATCTCATCCGTTAAATATGCCTTTATAGCAGGTAAACGATCATCGATAAAAAAGGCATAAATAAAACAACAAATAAAAAAATAACGGAAACGAATAGTCATATGGAGATTGTTCAGATATTGACGGCTTTAGCCGTGTAATAAAGGGTGCTCATGCCTTTCTTATTAGATGGCCAGCGCCTCGTTCCCACTCGAGCCAGCATGGGAACGTAATTAGCAACTCGCTGGCGTTGCGTATAAAAACAAGAACTATAAACATAATTCTTTACTCTAGATCAAGCTGATGGAGTCATCTGATGAGTTGTAGCGGTTATAAAATATATTCACAATAACCTTGTAAAACGTGGCTATGTGGACAAACAAGAGCATTGTCAATAAAGGATTTTCCATTTTCTTATCCATATACTTTAACAGCATTTTCTTAAGCTCTGGAATATTTGTTATTTCCTGAATTGAAAGAAAAACCCCAATAGGTCGCTGTCTTCTTGTCACCAAAACGGGCTCTATTTGTGCAGTATCCACAAAGATTCCAAAAGAGTTCTTCGCTTCTTTTGCTGTCATAATTTTCATACTTATCACCTTTTTATTAAGTAGCCAATAGAGCTATTTTAGCTATTTTAGGCATCCTTCGCTGGACGGGTTTTGTAAACCCGTCCACACGTTTAGCTTAAACGCAATAAAGCCTCACAGTTTCCTGCAAGGCTTCTTTAAAACGTTCCGACGGGGTAACAAACCCCGTCGGGCTAAGAAAATAAATGATGATATGTTGTCGGCTGGCGATGCGCGGATAGACTGCACTTGAATTTTAGCTTCGTGCAATGTGCATTTTATCCAACCTACCGCGCTGACAATTACTTAATCTCTAATTTTGATACATTCTGATACCCTTTAGGTAATCGTTTGCCCCGCCGTCCACGTTCTCCTTTGTATTCTTGTAATTCTGCGCCTGATAGTCTTTTATATTTTTTGCCTGCGTGAATGAGTAATGTGGCATTGATTGACATCGCTTTCATATCGACTACTTTTTCTGTGCCTGCTTTTAGCAGTTTGGCTGGAATATTAATAATTTTATTGCCTTTGCCTCTGCCGAGTTGTGGTAGTTCATTGGCTTCGACGATCAATAAATAGCCTGCTGATGTTACCGCTACAATCAAATCGGTCTCTGTATTGGTAATCTTTGATGGGGTGATCACTGTCGCATTTTTTGCCACGGTTAGGGTCGCTTTACCTGCTTTAGCTCGGCTGATCATATTTTCAAATTGACATAGGAAACCATAGCCAATATCCGTTCCCATTAAATAGAATTGATTATTTTTGGCAGATAATGTGGCTAAGAATCTAGCGCCCACAGGGCTGGAAAAACGTCCACTTAAAGGGTCTCCCTGTCCTCTAGCGGAGGGCAAGGTGTGCGCTAATAAGGAATAACAACGTCCTGTGCTATCTAATAAAACCACTTGTTGATTTGAGCGCCCATGCACTGCTGAGAGGAATTCATCCCCCTGTTTATAATTAAGCGATTTAGGGTCAATATCATGCCCTTTGGCAGCGCGTATCCATCCCATTTTTGACAATATAACAGTGACGGGTTCAGAGGGGACTAATGTATTTTCATCAAATGCCTTGGCATCATCACGAGTGACTAACAGTGAACGACGATTGTTGCCGTATTGTTTCGCATCAGAACGTAATTCTTGTTGCATTAAAGCGGTCATTAAATCCGTTGAAGCTAATAAACTGGCTAGATAATCCCGCTCTTTTTCTAATTCTTTTTGTTCTGCCTTGAGGGTAAATTCTTCTAGTTTTGCTAAGTTTCTAAGGCGAATATTTAAAATGGATTCTGCTTGAATATCGCTAATAGCAAAGCGTTTTATCATCACAGGTTTTGGGGCATCTTCATTGCGAATAATTTCAATCACTTCATCAATATTAAGATAAGCGATTAACAAACCTTCAAGAATATGTAAACGTGCTTCAACTTTGTCTAAACGCCATTGAGTCCGTCTGGTCATGGTGCTACGACGGAATGTTATCCATTCGCTTAAGATAGCGTGTAAGTTTTTAACGCGCGGGCTACCATTGACCCCAATCATGTTCATATTAACGCGATAGCTACGCTCAAGGTCGGTGCTAGCAAATAAATGGAGCATGAGTTGATTAATATCAACTCGATTAGAGCGAGGAGTAATCACTAGGCGGGTTGGATTTTCATGGTCAGATTCATCGCGTAAATCCGCGACCATTGGCAGTTTCTTAGTACGCATTTGTGTTGCAATTTGCTCCAATACCTTTGCGCCTGAGGTATGATAGGGCAAGGCACTAATGACAATATCAGTGCCTTCTTTTTCCCATAAGGCACGCATTTTGATACTACCTTTGCCCGTTTGATATATTTTAAGAATATCTTTTTTAGGGCTAATAATTTCCGCATCGGTGGGATAATCAGGTGCTTGAATATACTCACAAAGATCATTCAGTGTTGCTTCAGGGTGATCCAATAAGTGCAAACAGGCATTCACCACTTCACGCAAATTATGCGGTGGTATATCAGTTGCCATACCAACTGCAATCCCCATACCACCATTGAGTAATATATTCGGTAAACGTGCGGGTAATAGAGTGGGTTCTTCTAAGGAGCCATCAAAATTTGCTGTCCAATCAGCCGTTCCTTCCCCCAATTCTTGAAGTAGAATTTTGGCATATTGAGTCAAGCGTGATTCGGTATAACGCATAGCGGCAAAGGATTTAGGATCATCAGGTGAACCCCAATTTCCCTGACCATCAATCAATGGATAACGATAGGAAAAGGGTTGCGCCATCAATACCATCGCCTCATAGCAGGCACTATCGCCATGCGGGTGAAATTTACCCAATACATCACCAACGGTACGTGCGGATTTTTTATGTTTGGAGAGCGAGGATAAGCCTAACTCAGACATTGCATAAATAATACGCCGTTGCACTGGTTTTAAACCATCGCCAATATGCGGTAAAGCGCGATCTAAAATAACGTACATAGAATAATCGAGATAAGCTTTTTCGGTATATTCTGCAAGAGGCAATGTTTCAGTCATATTCATAGGCGTTTTTTTATTCTCTTTTTGATTTATTGTTACTTAGAATTTCAAGGCTCCTTGCGTCCCCAAATAGATTCATTAACTTTTGGCTTTTTAGGCGGATTATCGGATGTTTTAGTGGGTTTACTAGAGGGAATAGGGATGGTTTTTTCTTCTTTAGCTTCAGTCAATGATTTTTTAGTAGGCATTTTATAAGGACTAGTCGATTTTGGAGTGGGTTTATTGATTGCTTTTTTTACAGTGTTTTTGGCAGGTATTTTATAAGGATTTGTCGATTTTTCTGCTGTTTGCTCAGATTTATCCTCTAGTTCAAGCGCATTAGCTCGTGCCTTATTCCGCTTTATTTGTTTTTTTGACGGTCTTTTTTTCTTACCCTTTACCTTTTTAGGACGGCTACGTTGAGGAGGAGGGGGAGCGATTTCGTCCGCTTCAAATCCCTCAATTGCTTCCCATGCGAGATGTAGCCCATTGCGTTTTTCAATCACAGTGAAATGCTGGTATTCATGATGGGAAATCAAAGAAATTGCCATGCCTGCTTTTCCTGCACGACCTGTACGCCCTATTCGATGCACATAATCATTGGGGCTACGTGGTAATTCGTAATTAATCACACAGGGAAGTTGAACAATATCCAGCCCCCGCGCAGCAACATCAGTGGCAATAATAATCCGCAATGTACCTGCTTTAAATTCTTTTAAAACATCTCGGCGTTCATGTTGTTTTTTATTACCGTGCAAGGACAAGGCTTCAATATTGTTTTCAGATAGTTTTTTGACCAAATTATCACAACTTCGTTTGGCACTACAAAAAATCAAAATCTGTGACCAATCATTGTTTTTTAGCAGATCAACCAGTAAGGCGGTTTTTTTATCAAAATTAACGGTTAAAACACGCTGATCAATTAATTTTTTTTCATTTTGATCTTGTTTAATAATTTCAGGATTATCCAGCACCTTTCGGACTAAGGGACGAATTTCATCAGGAAAGGTAGCAGTAAAAAACAGATTCTGACGTTTATTGGGCAAAAACTTAATAATTTGCTCTATTTCTTCTTTAAAACCTGTCCCCACAAGACGGTCTACTTCATCTAATACTAATGTTTCTAGTTGATTAAATTTAATCGCTTTGGCTTTAATGAGGTCGAGAAAACGTCCAGAGGTAGCAACTAGAAAATCTGTACCACTGCGTAAATTTTTAATTTGTTGTTCAATTTTAACTCCACCATAAACACTTAAACAGTTGACGTGTGGTTCTATATTTTTAGCAAACTTAGTGATTTCCTGCCCTATTTGAATCGCCAATTCCCGCGTAGGTACTAAAATCAATACGCGTACTTGATGCGGTCTAACGGTTTTTTTTTTATGACCGTATTGAGCATGATGTGCATTATTGTGAGTCAAAGCATGGAGAACAGGCAAGACAAAAGCAGCGGTTTTCCCTGAACCTGTTTCTGCACCTGCTAACACATCACGACCTGCTAATATTTTAGGAATAGCCGCTTGTTGAATATTGGTTGGTTTTTCATAACCCGCCTC
>WGBH01000393.1 GCA_015494435.1 Thiotrichaceae bacterium
CAATTTGAAGAACTTCATTTAACTGCTCTTCACTATACATTCTATGTCCACTTTTACCCCGATAAGCAGGAATTAATTTTCCCTGTTTATCCCATGACCTTAGTGTTTGTATACTTCGTCCGATGAGTTTTGCAAATTTTCCTATTGAATACATAATGATATTGTATCATAATTTTATAGGAAATAGTAGATATATTGTAGCAGTCAATTAACCTTTCTTTAAAACCATCATCAAATTATGACTTCTAACAACGAGAATGCAAAGAATGAATATTGGGGATTAGGAGCAACTATTGCTCTTAGTCTATTGATATTACTTACTTTTATTATCACTCAAACTGTCGTTTTTATTCTTTATGCTAAGAGTCAATTCGCTAATCATTCTGCAATAAATGAAACCGCTTTTTTTAATTCACTGCTTAGTAATGGGGATGCCGTTAGTATTGCTGAAATTTCTGCGACGCTACTTGCGATTATCATTACTTTTGTCCTTATTCATTGGCGTAAACAACATAGCATTGAGGATTATCTTTACCTGCATCCTATAAGTGTTCGTACCCTTATTAAATATTTGATTCTTATGGGTATTGTAATTGTTTTTATGAGTATTATCTCAATACTCAGTAATCATCCTACCCCACAGATAATGCTGGATATTTACCAAAGTGCTAAGCATCCTGGATTGCTTTTATTTGCCCTTATTATTGCAGCGCCTTTTTTTGAAGAAATTTTATTTCGAGGCTTTTTATTTGAAGGTTTACGCCATTCATCACTTGGCTTTATCGCCACAGCAATCATTACATCTGCAATATGGGCTGGCATTCATCTACAGTATGGTCTATATGAGATAGTGCTTATCTTTTTTGTTGGCTTACTTTTAGCCTATAGCAAGGCTAAAACAGGTTCACTTTATATTCCTATTGCGATGCATTCTTTTATGAATGTTGTTGCAATAGTGGAAATTGAGCTGAATTTAAGCTAAATAGAGGATTAGCATTGATCCAGCAAAATTTATGCTGGCTGAAAAAAGACGTTAAAAAATAAAATACAATAGAGAATAATATCCAAATGAATTACAGCTTACTGACATCTAGCAATCCCTCTGAAGTAAAATCTGACTGCCTTGTGGTCTCAATTTTTGCTGATAAAAAACTATCAATAGCAGCACAGCAAATAGATAATGCAAGTAATGAACTCATTAGCAGGTTTTTAAATGTTGCTGATTTTTCAGGAAAGTGCGGAGAGTCTCATCTGCTTTATGCTGACACAGGTTTGCAATGTCCGCGCATTTTATTGATTGGCTGTGGTAAAGAAAACGAGTTTAATCAAAAAACAGCCTGTACTGTGATTAAAACAGCCAGTAAAAAAATTGCAAAAACCTCTGCTAAACATGCCACCTTGTTTTTATTAGATACCTTGTCTGAACGCATTATTTGTGAACAATCAATACGACAAAGTATTTTAACCTTTGCAGATAGTATTTACCGTTTTGATAAATATAAAAGCGAGGTTAAAGATAAATCAAAGCTTCAACAGGTTTGCATTGCTTTCACTACCGAGCCTCCTTGCGATGTTGCTACTATGCTAGAACAGGGCAAAGCAATTGCAAAAGGAATGCATTTATCACGTGATCTTGCCAATCAGCCTGCTAATGTTTGCACACCTACTTTTTTAGCTGAAACGGCGCAATCATTAGGTCGTCAATACAATTCTGTTAAGGTTGAAGTGCTTGATGAAACCGAAATGCAAGAGCTGGGTATGGGGGCTTTTCTTTCTGTTAGTAAAGGAAGTAAACAACCTGCAAAAATGATTGTTTTGCATTATAACGGAGCCAATGACTCCAGCCGTCCTATTGCTTTAGTCGGTAAAGGAGTAACGTTTGATACGGGTGGAATTTCTATTAAGTCCAGTTCAAATATGGATGAAATGAAGTTTGATATGTGTGGTGCCGCTAGCGTAATGGGGACTGTTAATGCCTGCGCTGAAATGCAATTGCCACTTAACTTGGTTGCGGTGCTGGCAGCGGCTGAAAATATGCCAAGTAGCGAAGCCACTAAACCTGGTGATATCGTTACCTCTATGTCAGGCAAAACCATTGAAGTGCTTAATACTGACGCAGAAGGCAGACTGGTACTTTGTGATGCTCTCACTTATGTTGGTCGTTATAATCCTGAAGTTGTGATTGATACGGCCACATTAACAGGTGCTTGTTTAGTTGCACTGGGCCATCATATTTGCGCTGTATTTGCCAATAGTGATGAACTTGCCAAAGATATAATGGAGGCTGGGAGTGATATTAATGATAAAGCATGGCAACTCCCAATGGATGAGACGTATAGCAAACAATTAAAAAGCGCCTTTGCTGATTTAGGTAATATTGGTGGCTCTACTGCTGGCACGATTACCGCTGCTTGTTTCTTAGCTAAGTTTACTGAAGAATATGAATGGGCGCATCTTGATATTGCAGGAACAGCGTGGAAAGGAAAAGATGCAACAGGTCGCCCTGTTCCCTTGTTATCGCAATACCTTATCAATAAGGCGAGCAACAAACACTGATGACCAAAATTAATTTCTATTTAAGTGGAAATAATACACTACGCGGTAGACTATTCTTAGCCTGTCGTTTAGTAGAAAAAGCGCGTGAGCATAAATTACAGGTTCATATTCATACTGATGGTTACAATACCACCAAACGAATGGATGAAATGCTTTGGATTTGGAAAGAAAGTAGCTTTATCCCGCATATTAGCGATATTAGCAATAATTGGAGCGATACATTTTCTGAACCTGTTAGCATCGCTAGTCATTATGTGCCAAGAAAGCATTGTGATTACCTTATTAATCTTTCTAATCAAGTACCTGAGTTTTTTTCTCGTTATGCAAAAATGGCAGAAATTATTGATCAAAATGAAACCATATTGACCGCTGGTCGTGAACGTTACTCATTTTATAAAAACAAGGGCTATACTCTAAATTACTATCAGCTTTAGAGTATATTTCCTTCGATTATGTCTATCCCCGATACCTATATATTAATACCTGTTGTCTCAGATCTTGTTATCCCTGGAGACCCACGTCTTAAAAAAGAAGCCTGTGAAAAAACGTCCGCAGAATCAATGTATGCGGATCATTTTAATCAACGCATTAATGAATTGGAATCTGCTATTGGTCAAGACGAAATCACTTCACTAGCGCGTGCCTATGCTATTCGTGAAGAGGCAAGCCGTGCAAAAAATACAGAAAGTGATTATTTTGATGAAAAAAGCGAAGGGCAAGATAACTAAAAAAAGGGCAAGATAACTAAAAAAAGGGCAAGATAACTAAAAATACTTCTGTAATTCAATTTGAATAAAACCATCTTTTTTCACATTGCTAAGTGGATCATTGGAATCAATATCGCTAAAGGTTTGTGCCTCTACATTAAGTTTTAAGTCTTTAGCAATGCGCCGACTACCTTCCACTCTAAAAACTTTACTTTGATTGTCTAAATCAACAAAAGTACCTGCTAAAATTTGTGTTGCATCAACATCATTTAAGCTAAAACGCGCGCCAAGAAAAAGATCATTTTGAAAGGCAGCATTAGAGACCTCTCCACGCGAATCATGATGATATTCAGCCAATAAACCAAGGTCGGCACCACTTTTGCCTATTCCAGGTAATGTGTATTCAAAACCACCAACTGCAGCTGTATAGTTTTCCTTTTTAGTCTCGCGGTTAACCGCTTCAAGCTTCCATAACCATGCTTCACCCGTGTATTGTAGATCCAACCCTGTTTGTTTTAATAAAGGATAATGCTGTTTTAATACACGCTTTGTTAGGTCGGGAATAAATTGAGGTACGCGTGATGTACCATCAAAATAACTCAACCCCACGTCAATCTCATCAAAGGTGTGATTCAAACGTACTGCATAATCAATATGCTTTTCTTTTTTTGAGGATTCATAGCTAATATTTTTTGTATCAACAGGAAACCCACCACGAAAACGTCCTTTTATGCCCGCAAAGGTTCGCTCACGGAAATAAGGTAAAAGATAAAAGCTCAATGCACCGCCATCATGAAGATGACTGACTCTAAACAAGGGTTGCCCTAATTTATCCTCACCATCAGCCCCTTCCACAGCATCGGTTTGATTAATAATATCGACTAAATGTTGTGATTCTGTCACTCCCCAGAAGATTTTACTAATTCCTGCTTGAAATTCCCAATCACCTTTTGCCATCGTCAAATCAAGCTGACGAATATCAGCATGAGTACGCTTTGGATCTTTTTCATCCCAACGATAAAAAGGAATAAAGCTAACTGTATTATGGTCATTATCCCATCGATGTTTATATTCAGGTTGTAAACTAAGGGATAAACCACCTGTTTTTTGTCCTATATAAGCCGCATCATCCAGAAAATAACGCCCTTCAAGGCTAATGTTTCCTGAAAAATCACCTGCCTGCAATGTTGTTGATAGAAGTAAACTAGCCGATAACACTAATTTTTTATTATGCACTGTCATAGCCATCTCCTCACGCGCGCTTTATAGCTAAGATATTCCTGACCAAACTTTTTTTCGAGCACTTTTTCTTCAGGGATGATTTGTTGCGTCGTGATTAAAAATACAAATAAAGGCAGTAGTAAAAACGGCGTTATCCCCCCTAGCCAAATTGCATAACCCAATAACACGATTAATAAACTAACATACATTGGGTTACGGCTAAATTGATACAAACCTGAGGTGACAATTTTATGTGAATGTTCTGGTTTCATTGGATTAACCGTTGTATGCGAACGAAAAAACAACAGCGCTGACCAAAGCTCAAAACTAAAAGCAATTGCGATTAACACCAAGCCGACTTTATTCCACGGTGATGAAATCCAGTGAGCAACAGGTATATATTGATTCAGTAGCCACATTAAAAGACCAAGGCTTAGTGCATAAACGGGCGGGGGAATTTTTAATTTAAACATAATTGAGAAGGTTCTCTGGTTTTAAAAGCTCCAACGTATTGAGGCATTTAACGTCTCGGAGCCATCATTAGCACCTGTATTAAAATTAAGACCAAGCTCTGTCGTCTTCGAATATTTATACAACATACCAAAGGTAAATAGAGTATCGGAAACAGGAACGCTTGGTTTATCCATACGTACGAGTAGCTCCATTTTATCGTTTAACACTTTCCTTAAACCCAGTGCAATAATACGTCCGCTGTCATCTGCTTTACGATTAACCCCTGCTGTGGTAACACTGGTATGTGTATTAAGTAAGCCAAGAGTAGCAAATAGATCTGTTTTATCCATATATTCATCAAGGCTCATATGATAACCAATCCCTAAGGAGTAGGTTTTAGTTTTATATTTATCAGGGGCTTTTTTATCTGAATGAAGGCTAAAAGAATAGCTTCCTAAAATATTCACATGATCATAAATATCATAAGAGGTATTAAAGGTTAATCCTCCTTTAACATGAGTATCATTAGAAAAATAATAGCCAACCTGACCATAGTCATAACTAAAATTATCACTTTTTGCTGTTGCATTCAGACATGACAATGCAAATACACCAGATACAAGTACAGGAAATATTTTCATGGCTCTCTCTCTTTAATTAATAAATATTTTTAATAGTAACGTTCAACGAATAATGATATTACCAATCATTAAAAAAGAAACATAGCCAATCCACTCATTAATTATCAGAAGTTTTAAAATGCACTCTTTATTTATCGAGCTAATGCATTTTTGCTAAAATCACGTTTGCTCAAACCTGTTTTAAATTTATAATTAGACCAACGTAAAACAGTGCTTTTTCCTGTTAAATGATTTTGCATACTCATCACAGAAGGTCGCCAGTATTTACCTAAATATTGCTGATAACCCGATGAAGTCAACGTTTTCATCTTGGTCCCTTTACGGTCGTAAAATTCAACTTTCACCAGACGATATTCTTTGGTATCAATCCAGCCAATCTGTTTGCTATAACCTGAATATTTATACGCAGGAGTACGCTCAGTTACATAGCATTTCCAACCTTTCCCGCAGGCTTCTTCACGCAAATATTTATAATGATATTTTTCAACCTCTTGAGAACCTAAATCTTCAAATGCAAATTCACTACCCATAAAAGGGCCTGATTTATTACGTGAGTTAATACGTTTCACACGTTTTAAAGCAGGTAGATAAAGCCATTGATCGTCAGGTTTTAGACCATGTGAAAAGGTTAACATTGCTGTTCCTTTTACATCAGCAGGTGTATCAAATAAAGATAATGATTTATCTCCATCGCCTATACCTTCTAGTATTTTGCTGCGAATTTTACGTGTACTGGTTTGACCAGCACGGTTTTTCAATGTCATGATCATATCGGCAGTGCTGTCGCCAAACCCTCTGTCATAGGCATCCGCTTCTTTTGCGATACGCAGACCTTTTTGCTCTGCTGTTTCAGCCATTGCACTGACAGCAAAGATACTAAGTAGGATTGGAACTGCAACTTTTGTTATTATTTTCATCATTTTTTCCTTTTCTTTATTCAATTTATTTATTTTCATTACTTAACCAGTTGTCTAATTTAATCAATAGTGGTGGCAATAAGAGAAAGTCCGCCATTAAGGCAAACACGATCACAATTGAGGTTAATAATCCCATGCCTGCATTCAACTCAAAGGAGGAGGTGGATAAGACCATAAAACCAGCAACAAGTGCTAGAGAAGTGACCCATAAGGCAACACCTACGGTTGAGAAGGCATAACGGACGGCATCTTCTGCACTTAAATTTTGTTCTCGTCGAGCGCGAATATATTTACTCAAGAAGTGAATCGTATCATCTACTACAATCCCCAATGTCATTGCCGTGACCACCGATAAAGCAAGACCAATTTCACCATCTATAATTGCCCAAAAGCCAAATGCCATTCCTGCTGGGACTAAATTAGGGGCTAAACTTAGTAGCCCATAACGCACAGAACCTAGAGCAACAATCAAAATAATAGAGATAAGAATCAGTGCCACTGTTGTCCCTGTTAGCATACTGATAATATTTTTCATACCAATATGTGCAAACATAACCGTCGGGCTAGCACCGATACTTTTAATTAACGGAGTATTCGCTGACATCCAAGCATCGACACGTTTTTCAAACTCTAAGATATTCTGGGTTGAAATTGTTTTCATGGTGACACTTAAACGTGTACTTTTTTTATCAATATCAATCTGATTATTAAGATCTAAACCGTAGGGTAATGACATTTCGTACAATAATAAATACTGCGCTGCTAATTCACGATTTTTAGGTAGACGATACCAGCTTTGATCATCACCGTGCATATTACGATTCAGGCGTTTAAAGGTATCAGAAATCGTATTCACATGAATAACTTCAGGTTGTTGGCGCAACCATTCACTAAATTTTTCAATTTGTGCCAAAATTTCTGGTTCTGAAATAGCTCCTGGTTTTTTTGCATCTAAAGAGTAGTCAATGAAATAAACGCCTGTTAGATTTTTAACTACAAAATCAGTATCGGTACGAAATTGAATCCGATTATCAAAATAATCCACATAAATATCATTCAATGTATTCGTAGGGACTAAAGCGATCAGCACTAGCGCCAAAGTTGCCATACTCATTAATAATATTTTTTGCTTTGCAATCACCCATTCAGAAAAGGAAACCATAATGTTTTTCATTCTGCTTTCTTCATCTGTCTGTTTAACATTAGAAGGTAATAAAGTCGCTAATGCGGGCAATATAGTAATTGAGAACAAAAACGCCGCCGTCACCCCCATTGCGGCAATATTTCCTAAGTCTCTAAAAGGAGGTGCATCACTAAAATTAAGCGATAAAAAACCAATCGCGGTGGTAAGAGAGGTTAAAAAGATAGGACCAAAATTGATGCGTAAACTCTCAACCATTGCCGCTTTCTTTTCAATCCCGCTACGCATTTGTTGCATCCAAGTAGAAAGAAGATGCACACAATCAGCAACGCCCAGTGTCAAAATAATTACAGGCGAGGACATCACAGGCGGAGACAACTGAATACCTGTCCAACCTGCCAAGCCCATTGCAGTGATAATTGAAAAGATAATCACCAGCATAGTCGCAATAATGCCATTAAAACTACGCAATAATAAAAAGACCATTAACAATATCATTAAAAATGTCATTGGAATTAAATGTGACATATCGTATTGAGAGGCTTCTGCAAAGGCATTGTTCATCATCACAATACCCGTCAGATACACAGCCAACTCTGGATAGGTTTTATTAATATACGCCTTTAATTCCCTAACATGCTTAACCACCTCAGGCACAATGGCAGTCATATCACTCTCAGGCGGTATTTCAATTACAATATTAACCGCTGCCATATCCGCTTTCTCTGAAACTTGACGATGTACTAATAACGGTTCATGAACAGCTATTTGTTTTATTTTTTCTAACTCTTTATCGCTAAGGTTTTTTGCATTTTCATACAAATTAGCCACTGACATATCATCACCAGCCGATTCGGTATGCTGATAATTAGCTAATGAATCAACCCGTATAGAATACGGTGTTTTCCAAGCACGCTCTGTAATATCTTCAATCGCAGCCAATGTTTCACGCGTGAAAACCTTGCCATCTTTAGGTGCAAGACCAATTAATACATTGTCATTTTTAGTATAAGTATTTTGCAAATTTTCAAACGCTAATAAGCGCTCATCATCTTTATTAAAGAAGATTTTATAATCATTATTAAAGGTTAAATTTCTAGCACCTGTGGCTGCTAAAACAACGCCAATAAAAACTAGCAACAACACTTGCACTTGCCACTGGAGTAATGATTTTGCGTATTTTTCTATCATTTTTATTTCCTAATATTTTTTGTAGCAATAATTAATTTCGAAGTGTTTCCAACTGTTCAATCAGTCCATGCCCGCACTCTAATAGAATTTCCAAATCTTGGCTACTTTTTGCCAATCCGATACACCCTTCAAGTGTCGCAACAAATAAGATAGCTAAACGTTTTGCATCCGCATTTTGAGACACATTATCCGCTGTTTTTCCACGCTCAATCGCAGCTTCTAACTCATCGCGCCATAAATCATAAATAGCCACAGTCCGTTGTCGAAACCCCTCATCAATCGGTGACATTTCTTGTGCTAGATTATTCACAGGGCAACCTAAACGTGCATCTTCCTGTGTCATTTTTTCACCTATTTTCAGTAGAATTTTCTGAATAGTCCTAATGGGATCCTGTGTTTTTTTTAGTGGCTCAATCCATACCTGCTGAAAAAAAGCTAAAATTATCTCATCCACCACCGCATAACCTAATTCTAATTTATTCGCAAAATGATGATACAACGCCCCCTTGCTAACCCCTGTATCTTTGAGAATTTTACTCAAACTTGCCGCTTGAAAACCTACTTTATGAATCTCATCAAAAGCGGCCTCCAATAATTTTTGGCGCGTCTCTTCACCACGCCCACTATGGCACTGACAAGGACCGCATTTCCATAAATGCCACCACGGATCACTATTTTTCTTTCTTAAAATATTCATACTAGACTTCCATACCAATC
>WGBH01000394.1 GCA_015494435.1 Thiotrichaceae bacterium
CTGTTCAGGTAAAGTGTAAACTACTTTTTAGGTATATGAAGGATGCCAAATATTAATACTAAATAGCATTTTTTAACAACTATTTCAGAATATTATTAATTACTCATCTAATTGACTTAAATCAAGCCTTTAATGGTGTCAGTGCGGTAAATTAATCCTTAATTAAGTAGGGAATGGTTGGCTGATGATTTTGTATTAATTTCCCATGGGATATAAAACGGTATTGATATGACTGAGACGAGTTTAAAAAGGCGTGCTTTTTTAAGAGGGCGGAGTCCTCAGTTTAATGAAGTAGCAATACGTCCGCCGTGGGCATTGCCGTTTACGGCGTTTATTGCTCGTTGCGAACGTTGTGATGCGTGTATTGATGCCTGTCCTGAGGGAATTATATTTCGTGGTGATGGTGGTTTTCCTGAGGTGAATTTAAGCCGTGGTGAGTGTGTATTTTGCACTGATTGCGTTAAAGCGTGTAAGGCGGATGCCTTTCAAAAAGGAAAGCTTAATGAAGTAAATGCATGGGATTTATCCGTTGAGATATTGCCTATTTGTTTATCATTAAATGCAATCGTTTGTCGCATCTGCGGTGAAAATTGTGATACCGAAGCGATTAGTTTTAAATTGCAGATAGGAGGAATTTCTATCCCTCAAATAGCACAGGATAAGTGTACAGGCTGTGGTGCTTGTCTTTTTTCTTGTCCTAATAACTCTATTGCTATCACAGTAATGCAATTCAGTAAAGAATGAAATTTTAAGCCCTTGTTTCTCTATGTGGCGTTACAAAAAGGAAACTAAATCGCATGAGTATATACAGTTTAGTGGTGCATACCCATCCCGAAAATATTATATCAGTATCAAAAGAATTAGAGAAAAAGCAAGGTGTTGAGGTTCATGGTGCCAATGAGAAAGGCAAAATTGTTGTTTCTTTAGATCATCCAGATCGTGGCTATTGCAGTGATACCATTATGAGCTTTCATGACATTGACGGGGTGCTGAACTCATCTTTAATTTATGAATATTTTATTGACGACGAGGAATCCAAAAAGACTGAGGAATCTCGCCAGACAACTACAACAGAGGCATCTTAACCATGAAACAAACACGTCGAGAGTTTATTAAAAGCCAAGCCGTTGCAGCGGCTGCGATATCGGCTGGGATTACCTTGCCATCTATTGCGTTTTCTGAAGATAATAAAGTGGATGATGGTGTCCGCTGGGATAAGGCTGCATGTCGCTTTTGTGGAACAGGTTGTTCAGTTTTATTAGGTGTTAAGGACGGTAAAGTTGTTGCGACGCAGGGTGATCCTGAAGCACCAGTCAACAAAGGCTTAAACTGTATCAAAGGTTATTTTCTTACCAAGATTATGTACGGTAAAGACCGTTTGACTAAACCCTTGCTACGCATGAAGAATGGTCAATATGCCAAAGATGGTCAGTTCACTGAAGTTTCTTGGGATATGGCATTTAAAACCATGGCTGAGAAATGGATCGCGGCTCGTAAAGCAAAAGGGGCTAAGGGTGTTGGCATGTTCGGTTCTGGTCAATGGACATTATGGGAAGGCTATGCAGCGTCTAAATTAATCAAAGGAGGCTTTCGTTCTAATAGTC
This sequence comes from Thiotrichaceae bacterium, assembly GCA_015494435.1. Lineage (GTDB taxonomy): Bacteria > Pseudomonadota > Gammaproteobacteria > Thiotrichales > Thiotrichaceae > JAGLBW01. Next base: position 1,605 of record WGBH01000394.1, read on the forward strand.
TTGAGCCCAATGCACGTCATTGTATGGCTTCTGCGGTAGGTGCGTTTATACGTACTTTTGGTATTGATGAGCCGATGGGTTGTTATGATGATATGGAACATGCCGATGCCTTCGTGCTTTGGGGGTCTAATATGGCGGAAATGCATCCTATCTTATGGTCACGTATTACGGATACACGTTTGACTAAAGAAGGTTGTGAAGTACACGTTCTTTCTACCTTTAAACATCGTAGTTTTGAGTTGGCGGATAATGGCATAGTATTTCATCCACAAACTGACCTCGCAATCCTTAACTATATTGCAAATTATATTATTGAAACAAAAGCTTACAATAAAGAATTTATTGATGCGCATTGTAACTTTAAGAAAACGCCCACTGATATTGGTTATGGTTTGCGTGATAGTCATCCACTGCAAAAAGCGGCTAAAAATGCCAATAAAGGTAAGTTAACAGGAATTACCTTTGAGGAATATGCTGAATCAGTTAAGCCTTATACCCTAGAAAAAGCTGCTGAAATCTCAGGTGTGCCAAAAGAGAAGCTAGAGCGTCTTGCTAAACTGTACGCTGATCCTAAAAAGAAAATTTCTTCTTACTGGACAATGGGCTTTAACCAACATACTCGTGGTGTTTGGGTGAATAGTCTTTGCTACAACGTGCATCTATTAATGGGCAAAATTTCTGAGCCTGGCAATGGTCCATTCTCACTAACAGGGCAACCTTCTGCCTGTGGTACGGCGCGTGAAGTGGGTACCTTTACACATCGTCTACCTGCTGATTATGTCACCAAAAAAGATTCACATTGTAAGTTTGGTGAAAAAATCTGGAAACTCCCTGCGGGTACTATCCCAAGAGCAAATGGTAAGACGGATGGTAAGGATCAAAGCGATATTTCTGGTAAGCCGATGGGTAAAACCTTGATTCATGCGGTTGCTATGCATCGTGCATTACATGATAAGAAGATGAACTGCTTCTGGGTTATGTGTAATAACAACCTTCAGGCTGCGGCTAATATGAATGAAGAGTCTTTCCCCGGTTGGAGAGCACCTGAAAACTTTATTACCGTTTCTGATCCTTATCCAACGGTGTCAGCGATGGGTGCAGATCTTATTTTGCCGACTGCAATGTGGGCTGAAAAAGAAGGGGCTTATGGTAATTCTGAGCGTCGTACCCAATTTTGGCGACAACAGGTTGCAGCGCCAGGAGATGCCAAGTCTGATTTATGGCAAATCATGACATTTGCAAAATATATCAAAGTGACTGATGTTTGGCCTGAGGATCTGATTGCAAAAATGCCAGAGTATAAAGATAAAACTTTGTACGATGTGCTTTATACCAATGGTTTTATAGATAAATTTGAAAAAATTCAGGTTAAAGATGAAGCGGGTAATAAATACGATAATTTTGAAGCCGATGAGTTTGGTTACTATGTGCAAAAGGGATTATTTGAAGAATATCGTCGCTTCCAACATGAAGGCCCTAAGAAGGGGCATGAATTAGCGCCTTTTGATATGTATCATGCGGCGCGAGGATTGCGTTGGCCAGTGATTGATGGCAAAGAGACATTATGGCGTTTCCGTGAAGGTTATGATGTACACGTAAAAGAACTTAACCCCAATGTTAAAAAAGGTGATGTTTACTTCTATGGTAAGGAAGATGGTAAAGCAAATATCATTACCGCACCTTATGAGCCAGCGGCCGAACCACCTGACGATGAATACAATTTATGGTTATGTACAGGTCGTGTGCTAGAACATTGGCATTCAGGTTCTATGACACGTCGTGTACCTGAACTATATCGTGCGGTGCCAGATGCCTTGGTTTATATGCATCCTAAAGATGCTAAAGCGCGCAGATTACGTGACGGTGCTAAAGTTAAGGTTTCTTCACGTCGTGGTGAAATCATCACAAAGGTCAGCACGCGTGGACGTAATCGTCCTCCAGAGGGGCTGGTCTTTGTACCTTGGTTCGATGCTTCTCGTTTGATCAATAAACTGACGCTTGACCAAACTGATCCGCTTTCAAAACAGACGGATTATAAGAAGTGCGCCTGTAAAATTGAAAAAGCTTAACGCTTTTTTCTCTTTATCATGGCTATATGGCTTGGCGTGTTCAAGCCATAGAGTTGACTTCCAGTTCTGAGTATTACAATTAATCATGTCTCGTTTTCAATCCAAACAGCCTCAGAAGAAAAGCAATGCGATATCACGTCGTCGCTTTTTAGCCGATATGGCAGGCACTGCCTGCGGTGTGGGACTGTTCGGTTTGGGGATTGGTGTTTATTCAAAATCAGCCAATGCAATCAAGCCGTTGGCAATACGTCCACCTGGCGCATTATCAGAGAAAGAGTTTTTATCTGCCTGCACACGCTGCGGTATTTGTGTGCGGGATTGTCCTTACAATATCTTAAAGCTTGCTGAAATTGGTGATGAAGTACCAACAGGGACACCTTACTTTATTGCTCGGAGTGCTGCTTGTGAAATGTGTGAGGACATTCCTTGCATTCCAAATTGCCCAACAGGTGCTTTAGATCACAGTCTTACTGATATTAATAAAGCCAAAATGGGGACAGCGGTTCTAATTGACCAAGAAACCTGTATCGCTTTTTTAGGTTTACGTTGTGAGGTTTGTTTTAATGTTTGTCCTCTTCGTGGTGATGCGATTACGCTGGATTACAAACACAATGAACGTTCGGGTAAACATGCCCTATTTATCCCCGTTGTTCATTCGGAGGCTTGTACAGGTTGTGGTTTGTGTGAAAAGGCCTGTATTTTAGAAAATGAATCAGCGATTAAAGTTTTGCCAACACATTTGGCTAAAGCTGATTTTGCGAAACACTATCGCTTGGGTTGGAATGAAGAAAAGAAAGCGGGTGGTAGCTTAATTAAAACCAAAGATAAACATCAATATAACTTACCTGAAGGGGTGAGATACGACTATGAAGGTGAGGGTTTAATTGTTGATGATGCTGGCAACCCCATGATTGAACCGACAAAAAAAACGATTAAAGAGATTCCGAATAGCAGCAATCCATTGGATATCCTAAATAATGGGATTCAGGAGGCTAAGTAATGGCTAATCTTGAAATTGGCAAAGAAGCAATTGAGAAAAAAGGTTGGTGGAAAGCTTACAAGTGGCTGATTTTGCGACGAATCAGTCAATTTAGCATATTGGCTTTGTTTATGATGATTCCAATCTGCAAATGGATCAGTCCAGAATCTGATTGTGCTTTGGGTTGGATTATCAAAGGAAATTTATCCTCCAGTCAGTTTATGAATACCATTCCAATGACGGATCCGCTGTTATTTTTGCAAATGATAGCATCTGGTTTTATCGGTATTGCAAAAGAAGCCATTATTGGTGCAGTGATTATTTTAGTGTTTTATTTACTGGTTGGTGGACGTGTTTTTTGTTCGTGGGTTTGTCCAGTCAATATAGTCACCGATGGCGCATTTTGGTTGCGTACTAAATTAGGTTTAGGTGCTGGAACACGCTTTTCCCGTCATATCCGTTACTGGATGCTGGGGATGGTGTTATTGCTTTCTGCTATTACAGGATCATTGGCTTATGAGTTGATTAATCCCGTATCTATGCTACATCGCGGCTTGTTTTATGGCATGGGTTTAGGTTGGTTTGTTATTGCTGCTGTCTTTTTATTTGACCTGTTTGTGACAAAACGTGGCTGGTGTACCCATATATGTCCGATGGGCGCTTTTTATGGCTTGCTTGGCAAGGTTAGCCCGGTACGTGTTAGAGCGGACGCTAGAGAAAAATGTGACGACTGTGCAGAATGTTATCTCGTTTGCCCCGAATCGCAGATTATTAAACCTGTTTTAAAAGGTGAGAAAACAGGAATTCCAGCCGTAATATTAGCGGGTGAATGCACCAATTGTGGTCGTTGCATAGATGTTTGTGCAGAAAATGTATTTGAATTTGGGAGTCGTTTTAAAAAAGACTCGCAAAAAAAATAAATTTAATTAGTTGTATCAAAGAGAGTCTGATGGAGGCTGTTATGAAGAAACCGTTATTAACCATTGTTGGAACATTGATGCTATTGCAATCCCCCTTTGCAATGGCAGAGGAGACAGTCACTATTTCGTTGAAGGATTTTAATGCCCTCAAGTCACTTTGCTCCTCTCTTAAAGGTGCAACAGCCACAATGGCTACAGCTCCAACTAGGACCAAGAAGCCTGTAGTGGTTGCAAGCAGCAAAGCCGATACCCCAGATATTGGAAAAGCGGTTAAAATTGCTTCACTAAGAGGATTCCATGCCCTAGATAAAGAAGCAAAGGAAATTGAAAAGAAAAAACAATTTAAATCAGGCGATGGCATTAAAAGAAATTGGGAATTGCAACCTCCTAGTATTCCACACAGTATAGAAAAAGATAGAATTACACTAAAAGGTAATACTTGCTTGAAGTGCCACAGTAAAGCGAATCATGAAAAAGAAAAAGCTCCCGTTTTTTCAAAAAGTCATTATATAACCAGAAATATGAAGGTGTTAGATAAGCTTTCACCTCGTCGTTATTTCTGTAATCAGTGTCATACCCCACAGGCTGATGTGGATCCTCTGGTTAAAAATTCGTTTAAATCCAACACTATTAAATTGGATAACCGTTTAATGGATAAGGTAGAAAAATAGCCTTAGGAAGTTCCTTATTCAATAATATTTTAAACTTAGGAGTAAAATCGTATGATGCAGATAAAGAATCTAAAGAGTTGTCAACGAATGGCTGGTTTTTTTATTAAAAGTACTCTGCTAATAGGTATTGTGATCGGTATTATTTTGTGGGGTGGTTTTAACTGGACGCTCGAATTAACAAATACAGAGCAATTTTGTATTTCTTGTCATGAAATGGAAGAGAATGTCTATCAGGAGCTACAAGAAACCGTGCATTGGAGCAACCGTACAGGTGTGCGTGCAACCTGTCCTGACTGCCATGTGCCAAAAGATTGGTCTCACAAAATTATCCGTAAAATTCAGGCATCAAATGAGATTTTTCACAAATTGATGGGGACTATTGATACACCTAAAAAGTTTGAAGAACATCGTTTAGAACTTGCATTACATGAATGGAAACGAATGAAAGATTCAAACTCAAGGGAATGTCGAAATTGTCATCAATTTAAGTCGATGGATCTTGAAAAGCAGGATGAGAGAAGTGCTAAACGTCATGACCCTCATGTATGGGAAGCGATGGATGGAAAAACGCCCTCTAAAACCTGTATTGATTGCCATAAAGGGATTGCACATCACTTAGCAAAAGGTTGGGAAGAAGCGGCGAAGAAAGCAGGACTGCAAGATTAGTCTTTAGAATAATTGCTTGAAACCTCCCTCATGCCTGCTTAAAAATACCCTCCCTCTGTGAGGGTATTTTTATTTAGGAAGTTCCTTATAAAGCTCTTAATTGCTTATCAGTAAAGCAACTAAGGACTTTGGACTTGAGATACGCAACACAGCATATTTGTTAAAAACTTACTCAAAAAACTTATATAGCTTTGATTGGTAAATAATATGACAGTAAAAATGCAAACAAAACAGCTAAAAGATAGCTTCGGCCGACATATTGAATATGTGCGTTTATCAGTAACTGATAAATGCAATATGCGTTGTTTCTATTGTATGCCAGAAGGGTTTAAAGGGTTCGAAGCGCCAAAAGATTGGCTCACTTTTGATGAAATTGAACGAGTTATTGGCGCTTTTGTTGAGCTAGGTGTAAGTCGAGTACGCCTGACAGGTGGTGAACCTTTAGTTCGTAAAAATGTAAGTCATCTAATTTCCCGTCTAGCGAGTTTGAATGGCTTAGATGATTTATCAATGAGTACCAATGCGACTTTATTATCTAAGTATGCAAAAGACTTAAAAACATCAGGTATTTCACGCATTAATGTTAGTTTAGATTCTTTACGAGAAGACCGTTTTGCTAAAATCACAGGTAATGGCAAGCTCCATCAAGTTTTAGCAGGCTTGCAGGCAGCGAAAGATGCCAACTTACATCCTATTAAAATTAATATGGTAGCAATGAAGGGGATCAATGATGATGAATATATTGATATGGTTAAATATTGTATTGATATGGGGTTTACCTTGCGTTTTATTGAAACCATGCCAATAGGCAGCACAGGACGAAACGCATCTGATTATTACCAAGACTTAGCCGAAGTACGCGCGCAATTATCTAAAGACTTTGAATTAGTCCCCAGTATTATGTCTGGGGGTGGGCCTGCTCGTTATTATCAAATTAATCATTCAGATTTAAATATCGGATTTATCACTCCAATCTCTCAACATTTCTGTGAAACCTGTAATCGTGTTCGACTCTCAGTTGATGGTGTTTTGTATCTATGCCTAGGTGATGAGCATAAAGTCGAATTACGACCTTTATTACGTGCAGGAATTAGTGATAAAGATTTACAACAAAAAATTGTGAAAGCATTAGATAGTAAACCACTAAAACATGATTTTAATGAAAAGCCTGAAAAAGTTATGCGGTTTATGTCAATGACAGGTGGGTAAAAGCTCGTAAAGGCAAGGTATATCTCTTGCCTCTGATTTTACGTTCGCTGGACGGGTTTTGTAAACCCGTCCACACGTTTAGCTTAAACGCAATAAAGCCTCACAACTTCCTGTAAGGCTTCTTTAAAACGTTCCGACGGGGTAATAAACCCCGTCGGACTAACTTTTTTAATTATTTTTTGAGTGGCTAAAGAAACATCACACAAATGTAGGTACATTTAAAGTCAATAGGTTATTATGTTTAAAAAGCACACATATTGATTTAAAATTTTGGCAGATGGGAATGGGATAATAGATAAACAAAGGGGGCTAAAGAATGTAAATAATCATAGCATTATAACGAAGTAAACAACTCGGTATGGAAACATCGAGCAGATAATCAACTTAGCGATAGATATAATCATTATGAAATTTAAAAATAGCTTGATCAGTACAATTCTTTTAGCTGGCGCAATGGCAATGCTTGTTAGCTGTGGCGGTGACTCATCATCATCATCAAAATCAAGCACACCAGCAGGAAAACTTACTGCATTTTACGGTGATATTAGCAATCAACGCATCGTTGGTATTGATGTAAAAAGTATGACACTAACTAGTGAGACTCCCACAAGTGGTCTTAAACCTTATACGGTTGGACGAGCAGATGGTAAAAATGGCACCCTCAATAAGCTTTACGGTATCACTAGAAATTCACCTTGGATTGAAATCATTGATTTAAAAACAAGAGTCGTAACAGGAACTATACCTTTACAACATACTCCGCGTTCATGTGCTTATAACGAAGTACTTGGCTTGCAATTAGTGAGTGGCGTTAATAAACCAATGGCTTCACTGATTGATCCAAAAACAGATACTGTTGTTACTACTGTTGGTCGAGATACGTTAGTTACCCCAAAGGATTTTGGTGGCTCTAATGCAACAGGGCATCCTGTTTGGCTAACCACCGATGTTTTTGCCATTTTAGATAGAGAAGTGAGAAAAATTGATATTTATAAAGTAGCAAAAGAAAACGACACATGGAAAGCTACTTTACTGGATTCTTTGGCTACACCAACATCAGTACATCATTTTATTGGAAAAGGTGTTGATGGTATGGATATGGGAATAGCGCTTGGTGATACGCCTACGGATACATTTTATGCAGTGACAGAAGGGTCGGGAATCGACAATATTCCACCAAGTATTTTAGAACTAAAATTAGCAAATGATAAATTAACCATTCATCGATCAGTCTCCTTTGATCATAAGTCAACACAAGAGGCTCATGATAAGCATAAGTCTAATCCTGATAATAAAGATAAAGATAAAGATAAAGATGAATCTCAAATAGTCACTGCTGGACACCATGCTACATTTCATCCAAATGGAGTCGATCTTTATGTTGGTTCAAAAGTAGGAGAAGTGTTAGTAATTAATACAACGCACATGAAAATTATCAAAAAGATTAAGACAGGTAGGGGTAGCGGACATACAACCTTTGTTCCACAACGCGATTTAGGTATTGTGACGAATCATGGTGATACGTTTATTAGCATTATTAACACATCAACACATACAAAGATTAAAGACTTAACCGTGAGTGGTGCACCAATCAATGATATTATTATGCAATCACATACCAGCTTTACGGATGCAAATGGCGATTTCTTTTATGCCTTTGCTTCTAATAATGGCTTCTTTTACGAAGTTAACCTTGAAACACTTGAAGTATCACGCAAATTATATACAGGAGGCACACCAGTACAAGGGTGCTTTACTTATTTACAGTAAGGCAACGACTCAAGCATGTTAAATAGTTGCGATATTGTGAGTATTAGCTGTGTGATTCTCGTCGTCTGAATCACACGCTAGCACTTTTTTTCTGAACCAAAACAACACACATTCCCTTGTGGATCAAAAATAATATGACAGCTAATTTCTAATTGTTTTTTAAGGCGTTTACGCGCTCGTTGAATCCGTGACTTTGCGCCTGTAAGCGATAAGCCTTTTTGTTTGGCATAGTCCGCTTGTGGCAAGCCATCTAAATCACAACGCTGGATTATCTCTTGGTCATCCAGTGATAAGTTTTTTAAGGCAAAGGGTAAACAGGTTGATAGATTACTCACAGGAGCGGATTCTTCCTGATTCTCTTCAAGCTGATCATCAATGGGTGCATGATCTTTATGTGTGCGTTGATAATCAATTAATTGATTACGAGTGACACGAAATAACCATGCGCGTGAATTATCTAACTGACAAAAACGATTCCCCTCTGCTAATGCTTTGATAAACACATCTTGCAGTATGTCTTCGATTTGTGAATGATCGTTGATACGCGAAGCGATAAACCCGCGCAATTCTTGTTCGTAACGCAACCAAGCGGTGCTGACACAATTTCCCATCCGACTAACAGCAAGACTGCCCGCTAGCGGTACTAGAGCAACAGGCTTGCCCATTGTTTGATGCTTCTTCCATTGCGTTTTCTAATGAGGATTTTTCATCAAATGCACTGTCTAACTTTTGTGCCGCTTCATCGCGAATATGGCGCGCAATTTCAATCACTGTTTGGATTTGTGACTCTGTCATTCCCATCTGGCGCAGTTTATCCAGTTGGCATAAACCCATATCAGGATGTTTAGCCGCGATACCTGAGGCTAACGAAATCAGGGCGATAATGGATGAGTGTAAAGGTGGATTATTGTCTGACATTGTTTTCTCCTTAAAAATAGCGACTACATACAAGACTACTCGCTTTCAAATTGTAAATAGGTACGATTTATATTGAGTGGATTCCATGTTTTATGAAATTTTAAATGATCAAACTGTGTGGTTGCGCTCAAGCGTTTGACCGTCTTATCTAATTCTTCCCAGTCCTCTTGGGCTTTGGAGACTTCTGTAACCAGCCATTGCAGATAATCACCTGTATCTTTTTGTGCTTTTGCCAATGTACCCGCATGACCATGACCTGGAATAACAAATTCGGGCTTTAACGTTGTCATTTTTTTGAAGGTCTCAAACCACGGCTTCGTTTTTGAATGCGGTTGTACACCTAACATGCGATCATTAAATACAAGGTCGCCAGCGAACAATACTTTTTGTTGTGATAACCATAAAATCGCATCATTAGGGAAGTGGGCATCACCAAGATAGCGTAATTCAAAGTCCGTCTTGCCGAATGAAAAGCGATAGCTATCGGCATCAATTAACTTATCTGCAAGTTGTATTTTATCTTTGGCTAAATGCTTTAAGCCCAGTTTATCCAAGCGTTTTAGATGATCCTCAAGATGCGCTTTTTGTGTTTTGCTGGTGCGTAATAAAGCGGTGACTGGAATGCCTTTTTTCTCAAAATAATGATTGCCCATCCAATGATGATCTTGCGAACCGATATTGACCACCTGCGTAATGGGTTTATCGGTTATTTTTTTAATACTCGCTTCAATCAAAGCCGCTGCTTCTTCTGTCGCCCCTGTACCCACCAGCAAAACCCCTTTTTTTGTGATCACAAAACCCAAGGTATTATTCAGCGCTAAATTTTCTTTATTACGTGGACCAATCTCCCCCACTAATGCATAAATATTATCAGTCACTTTTTCTGCTTTAAGCTCAAAAGCAGAAGCAGAAAAAGAGGAAAGCAAACAAGTAATCAACAGAATAAAACGTAACATCGTATAAAAGCCCCAATTAGAATATACGTCATTATATTCACCAAAACAGATATAGTGCAATCTCTTTTAGAAGATTTTTATTCAATGGGAATGCAGGGTATACTTTTGCAATGCAATTAACTCAATTTACCAAAATACTATCGGACGAAACACGCTTGCGGATTTTGATGCTACTGACGCAAACTGAGGAGCTTTGTGTGTGCCAATTAACCGAAGTATTAAAACTGTCACAGCCGAAAATCTCTCGACATCTTGCGATTATGCGCGAAGCCAAGTTATTACAAGACCGCAAAGCGGGTTTATGGGTTTTTTATCGCTTAAATCATGATATTCCTGATTGGGTTTTGGAGGTATTTACTTCATTACACCATGCTGCACTTAATCAACAACCTTTCCAAACGGATCACCATCTGATTAGTTCTTCTGCTATCAAACAATTATCCAATTGTAGTGATTAAATAATTTCAATTACTCTCCTTTTGAATAAAAAACAACTTTCTATCTCAACACTGCATCCAATGGAGAAAATTTCTTCGTATCGCAATGTACAATTAAACAAAAAATGAGAGAGAAATTATGAATATTAAAGCAGGTTTATTATCAGGTTTTATTGCAACATTGGCTTTATCGAGCGTAATGATTATTAAAGCTTCAATGGGGCTTATGCCTGATTTGAATGCAATAAAAATGCTCGCTGGGATGATGCATGCGCCACTTATTATGGGCTGGGTTGCTCATTTTATGATAGGGACGGTTATCTGGGGCTTATTATTTGCTTTTTTAGTTAATAAACTACCGGGCAGCATTATTGCTCGCGCTCTTATGTTTTCCGTCGGTGCATGGTTAATGATGATGATCGGTCCGATGCCAATGGCTGGTGCAGGTTTATTTGGCTTAAATATTGGCATAATGGCTCCCATAGCAACGCTTATATTACACTTAATATGGGGACTTATTTTAGGACTAGCCTATGAGAAATTTACCCAGCAATAATCGTGCGTTGCTTAGAAACTTCTAAGTAATAAATCCATCCACCCATATCGCGCAAATTTTTTGCTTTTGATTGGATTACCTCAAAAAGCGCATAGTTGCTCTATGCAATGATTGAGATAATTCAAACGGGGATAAAAAGGCAAGTAGGATTTGTAAATTCATTTTTTGCAATGATTGGGAGCATAATGATTAGGGCAAGGCAAAATTAACCATCAAAATATATTTTATTTTCTTGAAGTAATTAACAATAACCAGCCTTAGCCTATTAAACTTAATAAGAAATAATTCTTTTTTCCTCGTTGCAGTAGAATAAATTTATCATTGATTAAATCTTCTTTAGTTAAGGTATAGCCTATAGATATTTTTTCTTTATTAACGGAGATGGCATTTTGTTTTAATGCTCGTATCGCTTCACTGTTTGATTTCAAAAAACCTGTATCAGCGGCTAAGGCGGCGACAATATCATAACCATTGTCTAGGCGATTGAGACTGACTTCTGCTTGTGGCACACCGCTAAATAGATCAAGAAAGGTTTGTTGGTCGAGTTGTTTAAGGTCTTCACGACTGGATTTTGCAAATAAAATCTGACTCGCTTGAATGGCTTTGTTTAGCTCTGTTTCTGAATGCACCATTTGTGTTATTTCACTGGCTAAACGTTTTTGCAATAAACGTAAATGCGGGGCTTCTGTATGTTCGGCAATGAGCTGATTAATTTCTTCTTGTTCAAGGAAAGTGAAAATTTTAATGTATTTTTCACTGTCTTCATCGCTTGAGTTGAGCCAATATTGATAGAATTTATAAGGTGAAGTGCGTTTAGGGTCCAACCAAACATTGCCTCCTTCACTCTTGCCAAATTTAGAACCATCAGCTTTAGTAATCAAGGGACAGGTAATGGCATAAGCTTTTCCTTGTACCATGCGACGCACTAATTCAGTTCCTGTGGTGATATTTCCCCATTGATCACTGCCTCCCATTTGTACACTACAGTTCTTGTGTTTGTAGAGGTGAAAAAAATCATAACCTTGCACTAATTGGTAGGTGAACTCAGTAAAACTCATGCCTTCAGAGCCTCCTGCGGAAGCATCTGCGCTAATGCGATTTTTCACGGAATCTTTCGCCATCATATAATTAACACTAATATGCTTGCCAACATCCCGAATAAAGTCTAAAAAGGAAAAATCTTTCATCCAATCATAATTGTTAACTAAAATTGCAGCATTTTTTGTTGTAGCATCAAAGCTTAGAAAATGTGATAACTGCTTTTGAATCGCGGCTTCATTGTGACGTAATGTCGCTTCATCGAGTAAATTACGTTCTACTGATTTTCCTGAAGGATCACCAATCATACCCGTTGCACCACCAACTAAGGCAATTGGTTTATGCCCGCAACGTTGAAAATGCGCCAATAACATAATGGGTACAAGATTACCGATATGCAAAGAATCAGCGGTTGGGTCAAAGCCTACATAAGCACTTCGCATAACCTTAGCTAAATGCTCATCAGTCCCTGGCATAACATCGTGAATCATTCCACGCCAGCTTAATTCTTCGATAAAATTAGTCATCATTACAGTCTAGTGTCCTAAGCATTTAATTGTTTTGTTTCTTTGTTTGTTTGTTTGTTTGTTTCAATCCGCTCCCAGCGCCTGGCTGGATGGGTTTGCAAAACCCATCTAGCCGTTTTGGCGAAGCTATTATATAGAGAATTATTTAGGATTCTATTCTTTTCCTTTTTAGAGTACCTAAACTACCTAAACACAATGCTATCGCTAAAAACCACTGATCATTCTAATAAATACCAATAATGACTTTACCATTAGCTTCATCCTAAATTTATTTGTTATACACATAATCAAGCAAATAAGGATTCAGCAATGGTTAAGCTTTCATTTCGGCAATTTAGAATACTTTTTCTTTTATCGATTTTGATCTATGTGATTGCAGATCAGGCTATTGCAAAGTATCAATCTAAATCTTGGCGTAATACATTGCATGTTGTGATTTATCCTATTAATGGAGATGGTAGTCAAGAGAGCCAGAAAAGAATCAATACACTCACAGAAAAACGATTTTTAGCGATACAGCAGTTTATTAAGCAACAGTCTCAGCGTTATGGTCTTTCTGTCAAGCAGGCGATTGAGATTAAATTAGCCCCGCAAATGAATAAACCCCCTCCAATACCTAAATTAGATGCGGGTATTGCAAGTGCAATGTTGTGGAGTTTAAAAATGCGTTGGTGGGCATGGTATGAAAATAGCTATTCTGGAGCTAAAGATATTCGTTTATTTATTGAATATTACGCTACGGAGACGGAGGAGTCTGAAATATCCGTTGGCTTAGAAAAGGGCAGAATGGCATTGATAAAAAACTCTGCCAATGAGCAATTAATGCAAAGAAATAATGTGATTATCGCCCATGAAATGCTACATACTTTAGGTGCTACTGATAAATATGATCCTGTCACATTACAGCCTTATTACCCCCAAGGTTATGCTAATCCTGCTTTGGGTAAAGCACAAAAACAAAGCCAATGTGAAATTATGGCAGGGCGTATTCCTTATTCAAGTGATATTGCTGTTGTGCCTAATAGTTTGCAGGATTGTTTAGTTGGGAAAACAACAGCAAGGGAAATCGGTTGGATTAAATAATAAACAATATTTGCACAGCTTGTTTAGCTCACAGATAAAAGTAATTCTTCTTTATCAGCAATAGAGAAGTTTTCTTGTTGTGAATTTTTCAGTTGAGCACCTAGATCTATGGCAATTCCTTCGGCATGACTAATAAATAATTCCATAGCGGAATAATCATTGGCAACAGAAGGGAGTTGTAAAATAATAGATAATCCCGGTGTCGTTGTGTTTATTAATTCATCAGGTACAAGCGTCCAAGGTTTTACACCGTTGGCAACACGAAAGATACTGGCGGCTTTTTCTTTTTTTGTATCCATTAAATAATGATAAATATCCATTTCACCAAATCGCAAATTATGCTTCTCCAATACACTTGGAATCTTACTTCCATCAATACCTGCTTGATCTAAGGCGGCTATAAATAAAACGATTTGTCGCTCTTCTACAATATCCTTTGTTTGATTGGACTCATTTTCTGCTTCATTATAAGGTTCAATTGGTGGAGGGGTAGAGCCATCAGCGGCAGAAAAATCCCCTAGAACAGAACTCATTAAACGTCCTTGACTGTCATTTATTTTGGGGATAATAATAATTTTATCTTTGGGTTCTTTTTGCTGTGATAGTTTGCCAATGACATACAAAGCAAGAATCGCAATAATACCTGCTAAGGTTATCAGTATACTGACTAGATTCACCTAAAAAACCTCGTTTTAATTTAAGAAGATAACAAGTATAAAGAAAATATTATTCTTGTGCTAGACGTGTTGCTTCATCAACATCAACTGTCACTGTGCGTGAAACACCGGGTTCGCGCATGGTGACACCAATCAGGTTTTCTGCTAATTCCATCGTGGTTTTATTATGCGTAATAAAAATAAACTGCACTCGTTCTGACATATGCTTAACCAATGCGGCAAAGCGACGCACATTGGCCTCATCTAAGGGGGCATCGACTTCATCGAGCATACAAAAAGGGGCGGGATTGAGTTCAAAAATGGCAAACACCAGTGTTACTGCGGTTAAGGCTTTTTCACCCCCTGACATCAGTTGAATACTACTAATACGCTTACCCGGAGGACGTGCCATAATGGTAATCCCTGTCGTGAGTAGATCATCCCCTGTCATTTTCAGCTTTGCCTGTCCGCCCCCAAAAAGGCGTGGGAACATATCTTGCACACGAGAATTTATCTGTTCAAAGGTGTCTTTAAAGCGAATGCGCGTATTTTTATCAATTTTTTGAATGGCACTTTCTAATAACTCCAATGCTTGTTCTAAATCATTATTTTGTTCATCCAAATACTGTTTGCGTTCACGCTCTTCTGTATATTCATCAATAGCGGCTAAATTAATAGCTCCAAGACGAGCTATTTTAGTATCAATATCGCTTAGTTGTTGCTGATGTGTTTTAGGCTGTGCGTTTTTATCTAATGTTTCTAGTAATTGTTGTGGGCTAAATTCAGTTTCTACTAATGACTGTTCTAATGCTTTGGCTTGAACACTGACCTGTTGCCATTCCATTTTAGATGTTTCTAGTAAAGAACGAAAATGCTCGACCTGTTTTTCTGCTTCTGTTCGTTCTTTTTCCTTTTGGGTAATTTGATGCTCAAGCGTCTCTTTATTGCGACGCGCATTAGAAAGTTCCGTTTCAATCAAAGCCTGTTGTTGTAATTGTTGCTGTAATTGCTCGGGTAAATCTTCCTCCTGTGCTTGTTGTGCTAACTCCTGTTTAAATTCTAATTCGCGTTGTTTCAGCTCTTCAAGGCGTTCTGTTAAGCGTTCTAATTGTTGTAGGGATGAATTTTTGCTGGTTCGTAAATTCCCTATTTGCAATTGCAAGCTCTGTGAGCGCTCGCGTAATTGTTGCAATGCACTGCGATGGGTATTGACTGCTATTTGAAAATCTTGTTGTAAATGTTGTAATTCATCCCGCTTATTGGATAAAATTTCTGCTTGTTTTAAAGCCGCATTACGTGATTTTGTGGCGCGAACATGCGCTTGATGCTCGTTGTCTTTACGTTGCGTTAATTCTTCAATATCATTTAATAAGCGTTTTTGATTTTGCTGTGTTTGCTGAATGCGGTTTTCAAGCGTAGTAATGGCTGAACGTATTTCACTTTGCTGTCGATGCTGTTGATTTAGCTGATTTTGTAATGCTGTTTTTTCTGTGTCGAGCGTTGTTTTTTGTGCTTGATTGATTTCAAATTGCTCTTCACTCAGGCATAAATCATTGTTTAAAGCGTCAATTTTTGCTTGCAAGGTTTCAATTTCTTTTTGGCGCACTAATACACCATCGCGTAATGTATCTTTACTATTAAATTGCAAGTAGTGAGTACTAACCCATACACCATCACGCGTGATAATCGACTCTCCCGCCTTTAATAAATGCTGTTGTTGTAATGCTTGCTGTAAAGTATCAGCACAAAAAATATGCGCTAATAAAGAGTGTAAACTGTTTGGTTGTTGAATTTTACTCGCAAGATGTTGCGGGGTTATGAGCAAATCAACACAAGATGCAGATGATGTTTTATTGGCATATAAAGTTAATGCACCTTTTGGTAATTGGGCTAATGCCGTCTCTAATGAAGAAAAATCATTCACTTGAATCGCTTCCAACTGTTTAGCTAATACCGTTTCAACGGCGGTTTCCCAGCCAGATTCCACCCTAATGCTTTCAGCTAAACGTGGTTTATTATCCAGCCCATACTGCTTAAACCATTGTTGTAATTGTTTGCTTTGCTTTTTTTTGCCCAAACCCGCTTGTTGCAAAGCTTCTAATGAGGCAAGGTGACCTTTTAAAGATTGTAATTGGGAGCGTTGGGTATCAATTTTCACTTGCAAGTCGTGGCTTTGCTGTTGTTGTTGCGCTTGATTTTGTTGCGTTGTTTCTAATTGTTCTCGTAATAACTCGGCTTCTTCTTCTGCATTTTCTGAGCTTTGTTCTAATGTCGCTAATTCCAGCTCATAATGACTGGTATCAAATAATAAGCGCTCTTTTTGCAAACGATCCAATTGTTGTTGAATATGTTGTAACTGGCTTTCTATTTGCTCCATACGCGCTTTTTCGACCTGCGCTTGTTGTGTGGGTGCTGCAAGTTCTTGCTGTAATTGATACCATTGTTGCTGCCAATCCGCCAAGCGATTTTCCGCATCAGAAAATGCAACCTCAGTGATGGCTAATTCTTCATTAACCGCCTCTTGCTGTGGCAATAGTTCTTCTAGTTGCGCTTGAGTTTCCTCTATGCGAATACTGTCATCATCGTATTGATGTTGCGTGTTAGAAATCTCACGCTCTAACTGTTGCCCCTGTTTTTGTTGCTTTTGCTCTAATTCTCGCTGATATTTAATGGCTTGCTCTAGGCGAGATATTTCGCTTCCTATCTGGTAAAAATGCGCTTGAATTTGATTAAATTCATCATTGAGCTGGGTATATTCAATACGTTGTTGCTCAATCGTATTTTCCAAGGAACGTTGTGTTGCAAGTTGTGCTTGGTGTTCGGTGGCATGTTCACCAATGACGCGTTCATATTGCTGAATCTCTTGGTTCACAATTTGCAAACGAAGCAGTAATAATTCCGCTTGTAAACGACGCTGTAATTGTTTTAACGCTTTATACCGCTTTGCAGCATTGGACTGACGTTTTAAACGTGATAACTGCTTATCAATTTCTTCACGTAAATCACTCAAACGATCCAAATTTTCACGCGTATGACGAATACGGTTTTCTGTTTCTCGACGACGTTCTTTATATTTAGAAATCCCAGCCGCTTCTTCAATATAAACCCGCAACTCCTGAGGCTTAGCATCAATCAAACGGGAAATCATCCCCTGTTCAATAATGGCATAACTACGTGGCCCTAAACCTGTGCCAAGGAAAATATCCGTAATATCACGACGACGACAGCGTGAACCATTAAGAAAATATTTAGACTGTCCATCGCGTGTAATTAAGCGTTTCGTTGAAATTTCAGAAAACTGAGCATACTCCCCGCCTAAACTGCCATCTGAATTATCAAATACTAACTCGACAAATGCCTGCCCTACAGGTTTGCGTGTTGCTGACCCTTTAAAAATAACATCATCCATTGAAGCACCACGTAAATGCTTAGCTGAACTCTCTCCCATAACCCAACGCACAGCATCAATGGTATTTGATTTTCCACAACCATTAGGCCCCACAATACTGCTTAGATTACTGCGAAGATCAATGGTTGTTGGATCAACAAACGATTTAAAACCTGCAAGTTTGATTTTACTCAGGCGCATAAGAAAGAAGCCATTCTTTAAAAGAACAGGGATAATAAGAGAGCCACAACAGGGTTGCAATATTTTCTTCTCAATGGTATGGACTCCTCCCCTTTAATAAGTACCTTAGCCCGACGGGGTTTGTTACTAGGCTGTCGAACCCCCTCCCTAATTTACATTAAATTTCCCCGATTTTTGGATTTCATTTTTATTAATATTCAAGAGTGCTTGTCGTCTTTTTCGTATCGTGTAAGGGATATTATCCTCTTCCCATTTCTTCAAATCATATTGAGAGGCTTGTCTTAATGCTTCGTTGATGACATCACTATTTAACGTTCCACAA
>WGBH01000395.1 GCA_015494435.1 Thiotrichaceae bacterium
ACATAAGAATATATGCTTCCCGCCGCATTTTTACAAAAAATTTTATAATTTCAAAGGAGGAAGTATGTATTCAAAGATCAAATTATTTCCGTTTTTATTAATCTATTTTATTCTCTCAACGAACATATTCGCAAGTAGTATTGAAATTGGTACTATACCTGCTCAAGTATGCAAATACCAAAAAATGGACGGAAGTTATGCGTATATTCTATCCGACCTACATTCAGTAGGCAGGGATGATAATCATGGAGGAGATAGTACTTCGGCAAAATATGCTGTTTGGCGTTCGGTATATACTTTTGGCATAGGGCAAATAGAATATAATTCAACAATTACCTCTGCGTATTTATATATTGAATGCGGATATTTTAATAATATCGATAGCATTCGTATATTATCCTATTCAGGCGACGCTACCAATGATAATTATGAACAGGAATGGGAAAAATCGGATGACGGTTATGTTTACTATGGTAATATTTCCTATGGAACAAGAGATACTTTACCTCCTAATCAAAATTTGGCACAAGACATTCAGGATTTGCTTGATAATGGGAAATACAATATCTCAATTTCAGTAATAAATATCGACGAGGATATCGATCGAACCTATCAAGATGATATCACACTGAAATTAGTGGTAAAATATCTTAAACCGGTAGATGTAACTGTAAAAAATTCATTCGGTGGTGGCGTATTTAAATTTGAAGGAACTCAATATAATAGCGGTAAAAAATTAGAGAATTTGATGGAAGGAGACTCTTATTCTTTTGAGAACTGGGATCAAACTTATGATACAACCGAATATGAATTTTTAAATAAATGGACTAATTTGACTACGGGAAAGGTTTATTATGGCAATCCTGCAAATATAAGTTTTAATAATGACGCCACGCTACAGGCTGAATTTGCCAGAAAATTGCATATAACCGTAAAAAATCGCCATAACGGCGGATATGTAAAAGTAGATAGTCAATCCTACCCTTCGGGTACTTCGTTTATTTTCCCAAAAAACAGCCAACACGACTTTGAAGCATGGCAACAATCCTATGGCGGCTATTATAATGTATTTAAACCAAATAAACCTAAATGGAAAGATCCTCAAAAAATTTCATATTATGATTCGATATTGCAAAATCAGGTGGTAACTACTGATGGTAACTTCGTAGCACAATTATGGCAACGATACGATTTTCATTTGAATTCGGATTTTATTGATGGTGGTAACGGCTATTTAAAAGTGGATAATAATACAATTTCCAATTTTCCCTATTTCCAATACATTATTGAAGCGGACAGTATAAAATTGGAAGCTCCTACTCAGCAGCATACGGTAAACGGGAGAATAATTACCTACAATCTTGCCGATTGGAGTGACGGTAATACCGATAATCCAAGGAACTATTCACCAACTGATCATTCTTCCCTTGTTGGAAGGATGAAAGGGAATTTTGTTTCTAATGATTCTCGGGCCACCGGCTATAACAACGGTCGGCGCATTTTTAAAGATAATGACGGTGCAATTTATGTGGTTTATGAAGATGCTAACGATATTTGGTTTACTTCTTCGGCGGATAACGGAAAAACCTGGAATAAAGAAACACGCGTGGATTTGCATAATCATGATTCATCCAGTCCGTCTATTGCGGGTACTTTGGATATGTTATTCGTTACCTGGTATGACCAAACGGATTATTGCGTAAAAATGCGCAAATACAATATCAATACATCACAATGGTATGCTACCCATACCGTAGCTTCCGTCTATTTTGATGATACCATCAAACCGGTTCCGGCTATTGCCGTTTCCGAAGTTGTGGGTGGCGAATATAATATCTATATTTCCTTTAACAGGGAAAAAATGAGCGATGATTTTCAACCTACGGGCATTAGCGAAATTGTTTTATATAAGAATGTCGATCAGGATTATGACGAATGGAACTTAATTTTAGGGCCTTTTGATGGTAGTAATCCTTCATTAAGTTATAGCGCTGCCGGAAGTAACGGTTATATCGGTATGGTTTGGGATCATAATAATAAAATTTATTTTAAAGGCACCGATTATTACGGAAATTGGACTTCCACGAAACAAATTTCCGATGATATTTGGTATCATGAAAATAACTGCAAACCGAATATTTCTTATACCTTTGGCATTGCCCACATAGTTTGGGAAGGATATCACGCAATTACCGAAATGCCAACGGGTTATTACCGTTACTATGATGTTCAAAACGATGTTTTGAGTGATCTTACTGAAATGCCTTGTGGCGGTGCCGATGTTTATATTATCCGTTTCAACGGATCAGGCGTATGATAG